>JAITAJ010000276.1 GCA_031284185.1 Accumulibacter sp.
GCGTCTGGGATTCGCCCTCCTTTTCCGGCTCTTCGGGGGGGGGGGGGGGTGGGGGTGGGGGGGGGGGCGGCGGGGGCGGAAGCGCGTCGCGCCGCCGATGCGCGAGCGCCAGCGGCGCCGCCTCGATGATCATCGCCTCCCTGAGCTCGTTCTCACCGTTCAGGGCGCAGAGCGCCAACGCGGCCTGTTCGAGAAAGAGATCGGCGCGATGCCCGGCGACGCGGCTCTCGCTGGAAAGTTCGGCGATGAAGCCGCGCAGCCGCTTCGGCAGACGCACGCCCGGCAGCCGCTCGCGCGCTTCCGCCACACGGCGGCGCAGCGCCGCCGTTTCCGCCGCGTAGCGCTCACGGAAGGCGAGCGGGTCGCGGTCGAAGCCTTCACGCCGCCACATCAATTCGACCCGCTTCTCTTCCTCCGTCTCGCTTCGGACGGCCACGGACAGGCCGAAGCGGTCGAGGAGCTGCGGCCGCAACTCGCCTTCCTCGGGATTCATCGTGCCGATGAGCACGAAGCGCGAGGGATGACGAAAGGAAAGCCCCTCGCGCTCCAGGCGGTTCTCCCCCGACGCGGCGGCGTCGAGGATGACGTCCACGAGGTGATCGTCGAGCAGATTCACCTCGTCGACGTAAAGGATGCCCCGATGCGCCGCGGCCAGGAGGCCGGGGGAAACGACGCGGCGGCCATGCCGGATGGCTTCCTCGAAATCGAGACTGCCGCAGACCCGATCCTCGGTGGCGTTGAGCGGCAGCGTCAGCAAGGACGCGCGTTTTTTCACCCAGCGGTTCGCGCCGCCTTTTTCCCGGCAGCGCTCGCACCATTCGGCGGGCCGCGCCGGATCGCAGACGAAGGCACAGCCCTCGGCGGTCTCGATTTCCGGCAGAACCGCCGCCAGCGCGCGCGCCAGCGTCGACTTCGCCGTGCCCTTTTCGCCCCGGACGAGTACCCCGCCCACGCGGGGATTGACCGCGCACAGAAGCAGGCTCTTCTTCAGTTCGTCCTGGCCGACGACGGCGACGAAGGGATAGGTTTCCCGCATGTCATTCCCCGAAAACCATCAAACCGCCGCCTTTCCTTCCGTATCCGACCACTCCTCGATCTCGCCCTCCGTTTCCAGATAGGCGTCGCGCAGTTCCCGTTCCATTTCGGCATCGGCTTTCCACATGCCGCGGCCGATGGCTTCGAGCAATTTGTCGAGGATGTTCTGCAAGGCGTAGGGATTGACCTTCCTCATCCATTCCTTCATTTCCTTTTCCAGCGCGTAGCTTCGGGCCACCTTCTCGTACATCCAGTCGTCCATCACCTCGGCGGTGGCGTCCCAGCCGAGCATCACGTCCATCATGTGCGAGATGTCGCCGGCGCCCTTGTAGCCGTGCCTTTTCATGCCGGCCAGCCACTTGGGATTGACGAGGCGCGAGCGCAGCACGTGTTTGGCTTCCTCGAAGGTGGTGCGCATCCTGACCCGCTTCGGATCGGCGCTGTCGCCCATCAGGGCGAGCGGCAGCGCGCCGCGCGCGGTCCTGGCGGCAACGATCAGGCCGCCGTAGTAGTTGTAATAATCGGTGCAGGACATCATGTCGTATTCGCGCGAGTCCTCGTTCTTCACCGTCACGTCCATGCGCGCCAGATTGCGGCGAAAGACGTCGGGGCGCGTGAGGCCGTAACTGCCCCGCCCATAGGCGTGGCCGGAATAGCGGATGTAGTTGTTGCCGAGGTCGGCCTGCGTTTCCCATTGCTTCGATTCGACCAGTTCGGCGACGCCCGCGCCGTAGGTGCCCGGCGGACAGCCGAAGACGCGGAAGGTGGCTTCGCGCCAGGCTTCACTCTCGGAAAGGCCCCGCGCGCGGTATTCCTCCAGGTCTTCATACACGTGGCGGCGAATGAAATTCGATTCGGGCGGTTCCGTGAGACGCGCCACCATTTCGACGGCCTCGTCGAGCCGTTCGACGAGATTCGGGAAAGAATCGCGGAAGAAGCCGGAAATGCGCGGCGTGACGTCGATGCGCGGGCGGCCCAGCTCGGCGAGCGGGACGACTTCCAGGCCCTCGACCGCGCCGCCCTTGCGCCAGACGGGCCGAAGGCCCATCAGGTAGAGGATTTCGGCCACGTCGTCGCCGCGCGAGCGCATCGTCGAAGTGCCGTAAACGATGATGCCGACGTTTTCGGGATACTTGCCGGTCTCGGAGAGCGTCCGCTCGATCAGCGCGTCGCCCAGGGCCACGCCGACCTTCCAGGCCGCCGGGCTGGGCACCTTGTCGGGGTCGACCGAGTAGAAATTGCGCCCGGTCGGCAGGATGTCGGCCTGCCCCCGGCTCGGCGCGCCGGACGGGCCGGGATCGACGTAGCCGCCGGAGAGCGCCTTGAGCGTCGCGGTGATTTCGTCGCGGCATTGCCGGATATTGGGCACCAGCGTCGAGGCAATGTAGGCGAGCGTCGCGGCGACCGCCGGAGCCTTCAGGCCGAGCACGGCTTCCGGCAGACGCGGCGCGGCGTCGGCGGCGAAGTTTTCCTCGGCCAGCGCTTCGACCAGCCTCAGCGCCTTGCCGTGAATTTCTCGGAGAATGTCCGCGCCGCTGCGCTGGCCGTATTCGGGAAGATGCCGGCCGCGATTGGCGAGCAGATCGTCGTAATCGTGGCCCATCGCCTCGGCCAGCGATTCGCGCAGCGACGGCGTTTCGCCGTTGGCGATGCGCGTGAGCTGCACGGCGAACTCGATCAGCCGCTGGCCTTCCGGCGCCTGCCCCATGACGTGCAGGCCATCGGCGATCATCGTGTCGGAAAGCTCGTGCGTGTAGCCGTGCAGCCTTTCGAGGAAGGCGGCGAAATCGTTTTTGGCGGCCTCCTCGCCGATTTCCAGATCCTCGTTCAGTTTGGCCGCCGTCACGGCTTCCCAGATCAGGTTTTGCAGGATCGGCAGTTTTTTTGGGTCTTCGTGGACGGCCAGATCGTATTCGGCGACGAGGCCCTCGACCTTGGCGAGTTCATCGTAGAGGTCGGCGTTGGTGAAGGCCGGCGTCAGATGATCGATGATGCAGGCGTAGGAACGGCGCTTGGCCTGGGTGCCTTCGCCGGGATCGTTGATGATGTAGGGATAGATGTTGGGCAGTTCCATGATCGCCAGATCGGGCCAGCATTCCCCGGAAAGCCCCAGCCCCTTGCCCGGCAGCCATTCCAGCGAGCCATGCTTGCCGACGTGGATCACCGCGTGCGCGCGCCAGACGTCCCGGATCCAGCGGTATTGCGCGAGATAGTGGTGCGGCGGCGAAAGATGGAGGTCGTGGTAGATCGCTTCGAGCTTCTCCAGATAGCCGCGCGGCGGCTGAATGGTGAGGAAGACCTTGCCGTTCTTCAGCCCGGCGAAGAACAGGCGGTCGTCATGCACGAAGAGATCGCCGGGCGTCTCTCCCCAATCGGCGGTCTGCTTGGCTTTCATGGCGGCCGGCAGTTCTTCGTGCCAAGGCAGATACAGTGCGGCGTCGGCGACGGCCTCGGCGCGCCCGGCCATCTGG
>JAITAJ010000281.1 GCA_031284185.1 Accumulibacter sp.
CGGCCAGGCGCACGTTGCGCGGAATGATGGTGCCATACACCTTGTCGCTGAAATGCTCGACGAGTTCACCGGAAACCTGCTGCATCAGTGTCGAGCGTGGATCGTACAGGGTGCGCAGCAAGCCTTCGATCTCCAGACGCGGATTGAGCTTGGCGCGCACCTTCTTGAGCGTCGCCACGAGGTCGGTGAGACCCTCCAGCGCGTAGTATTCGCACTGCATCGGGATCATCACGGCCCGCGCCGCCACGAGGCCGTTGACCGTCAGCATGTTGAGCGCCGGCGGGCAGTCTATCAGGATGAAATCGTAGTCGCCGAGGACCGGCGAGAGCGCGTCGCGCAGGCGGAACTCGCGCCCTTCGATTTCGATCAGTTCGACTTCCGCGCCGGCCAGCTCGCGGTTGGCGGGCAGGACGTCGAATCCGAATTCGGTGCGCAGGCGCGCCGCCTCGAAGCTCGAACGCCCGATCAGGATCTGGTAGACCGTCGGCAGCGCCTCGCGCTTGACGATGCCGCAGCCGGTGGTGGCGTTGCCCTGCGGGTCGAGGTCGACCATCAGCACGCGCCGCCCGAGTTCGGCCAGGCACGCCGACAGATTGACCGCGGTCGTCGTCTTGCCGACGCCGCCTTTCTGGTTGGTCACCGCCAATATTCTCGTTTCCGCCACCTTGGTTTCTCCCGATTTTTTCACTGCCCCGGCCGAACATCGATCAAACAGGGCGTAGCCCGGACAAGCGTAGCGCAGTCCGGGGATGTCGGCCGGCGCGATTCCCCGGCCGCCCCGCATCGAGCCTTTCTTCCTCGGATTTCGCGCCGCTCGCCCTTGAGCCGGACTCGAAAATTGGCGAGGCTACGCATCGCCGGATACGCCCCCCGGACGGTTACGCGGGCTATAAACCCTGGCGATGCCGCCTTCCGGGCGGGAAAGCACCCAGTCCCCCACCTGGATGCTTTCGATGGGTTTCAAGCCTTTCTTCGTATGCGCTAAGGTTCCCGCCGCGAAACATGGGTTTTCAATGCTCTTCGGGTAGCGTTCCCAACCGCTACTGACGTTCGCGGGAAGTTGAAAATCATAGATTAAAGGGGCCAGCCCACATAGGTTGGGGTGAGCAAAGCGAACCCCAACATCATCAGCTTCCTCTTCCATCACGCTCACATCCACCTCCATCATCCAGCCGTCCGGGAATCATTCAAGGCGCATCACCACCAGATGCCGCTCCCCGTCGATACCGGGCACTTCGAGCCGGTGCGCCGCCTCGACGCGCACGCCGCCGGGCAGGCGGGCGATCTCGTCGCCGGACCGGACGCCCTTCATCGCCAGCCAGACGCCGTCCGCGTCCAGCAAATGTTTCGACAGCGCGGCGAAATCGGCGAGTTCGGCGAAGGCGCGCGCGACGATCGCGGAGAAGCCACTGGCCGGATGATACTGTTCGACGCGCCCGCCGTGAACGGAAACCTTCGCCAGTTCGAGTTCGATGGCCGCCTGGCGCAGGAAGGCCGCCTTCTTGGAATTGCCGTCGAGCAGGGTCACCGGCAAGTCCGGCCGGGCGATGGCCAGCGGAATCCCCGGCGCGCCGCCGCCGCTGCCGACGTCGAGCAGCCGGCCGTCGGGAACGAAGGGCAGGATCGACAGCGAATCGAGCAGATGGCGGGCGACGGCTTCGTCTTCCCCGATTGCGGTCAACCGGTAGCGGCGGTTCCATTTGTAGAGGAGCGCAAGATAGGCGAGCAGCTTTTCCCGCCGCGCCGGGGGCAGCTCCACGCCCATGGCCGCCAGCCCATGCGCGAGTTGCGCGAATTGCGTTGCCGCCGGATTCATGCGCGTTCGCGCGCGGCGCGCTTCAAATGGACGAGCAGGATCGAGATCGCCGCCGGCGTCACGCCCTGGATGCGCGACGCCTGGCCGATGGTGCTCGGGCGATGCTTCGCCAGCTTCTGCCGGATTTCGACCGACAGCCCGCCGAGCCGCGCGTAATCGAGGTCTTCCGGCAGGAGCGTTTCCTCGTTGGCCCGATTGCGCGCCACTTCTTCGGCCTGCCGTTCGATGTAGCCCTGGTACTTGGCCTCGATCTCGATCTGCTCGGCGACGGACGGATCGCCGGGAAGCTCGCCGCCGTCCTCGCCGTCGAGACGCAGCGCCGCCAGGCCGGCGTGGCTCGTTTCGGGACGGCGCAAAAGCTCGAACAGCGTGTATTCGCGCTCGATCGGTTTGCCCAGCGCCGCCGTCAGCGCGGCCATATCGACACTGCCCGGACGCACCCAGGTCGATTTCAGGCGTTCCCGCTCGCGCTCGATGGCTTCGCGCTTCTCGCAGAAGGCGGCCCAGCGCGCCTCGCCGACCAGTCCGAGCCGGCGGCCGGCTTCCGTGAGGCGCAGGTCGGCATTGTCCTCGCGCAGCGACAGCCGGTATTCGGCGCGGCTGGTGAACATCCGGTACGGCTCGGATACGCCGCGCGTGACGAGATCGTCGACCAGCACGCCGAGATAGGCTTCGTCGCGCCTCGGCCACCACGGCGCTTCCCCCTTGTCCCGCGCCCGGAGCGCGGCGTTGACGCCGGCCAGGAGGCCCTGCGCGGCGGCTTCTTCGTAGCCGGTCGTGCCGTTGATCTGCCCGGCGAAAAAGAGGCCCTCGACGGCCCGGGTCTCCAGCGACGCGGAAAGCCCGGTCGGATCGAAGTAGTCGTACTCGATGGCGTAGCCCGGACGCAGGATGCGGCAGTTTTCCAGCCCCTTCATCGAGCGCACCAAGGCCAGCTGCACGTCGAAC
>JAITAJ010000286.1 GCA_031284185.1 Accumulibacter sp.
AGCGGTTGAAGAATTCGACGCGCTTCCAGTCTCGCATGACCCAGCGCATGAGCCGGGCGGTCACGGGATCGACGCCGACGGCTTGCTCGGGGATGCGGTCGGCGCTGTAACGCGCCTTCCATTCGATGACGTCGCGGTGCACGGGATAGGCTTCCGGACAGGTCAGCCGGATTCCGGCGCTCTGCCAGAGCAGACGGGCAAGCGCGAGACGCTCCCGGAACGATTCAAAGAACCGGAGCGCGTAGCCCTCGCCCACGGCGGCGATCAGCGCGTCTTTCTGCGCCTTGGTCAGCGGCGTCGCGCGCATGGCTCGCCGCTGCACGGCGCGCGACTCGATGTGGCGGACGAGCGGATCTTCGCGGAGGTCGGCGGCGGCGGCGAGCGTGACGTCGTACAGGGGGGCGTCGTCCGGGCTGCCGGGACGAAGACGCCATTCGGCCCGCAGACCGAAGCGCGTGGCGGCGAGCCGCAGCGTTTCGAGCAGCGCGCCGTGCGCCATGTGGCTGGCGTGCCCGTCGAAGTCGTAAAGGACGTGTCCGCGCGTGTCGGAGCCGTGGATGACGAGGCGGGAATCGTCGACGATTTCGAAGCGCCACGGCTGCGTGTTGTCGCCGCTGGGCGCCCAGCGCGCGAGATCGAGTATCTTTTCGGGGATTTCATGCGGCATGGCGGATCATTCCGGGGAGGCAACGGTACGGGCAAGCTGCGCCTTGACGAGATGGACCATCAGGCGCTGCAAGGGGTTGCGCCAGCCCCACGGCCGCCAGGTCTTGACGTGGCGCATACGGTAGCCGTCGAACTGGCTGGCCCAGGGCGCGAGCCTCACGCCTTCGCGCCTGAGCAGCAGCTTGAGCACTTCGATGGCGGCGGCGCCGGCGCAGAGCTGGCAGGCGGCGACGCATGAGGGACCCACGCGCTCCGCGAGCCGGACCCGCGACATGTCGGCGACGTAGCCGCGCTGGAGCATGGCCGGCGACAGGCCGACCATGAAGCGTATGGCCAGCTCGGTCTCGCTCGCGCATCCGGCGAAGCCGAAGTAGTCTTCAAACGGCATGCTTCCGGGACCGAAGATGAGCAGGGCCACGCCCAGGCCGAGCGGCGCCGCGGTGACGACCGGGATGCCCTTGCGCTCACAGGCGGCGAAGGTCATGCGCCGGGCCTCGAAGGCGAAAAAATCGAGACCGTCGACGTAAACGTCGACCCCGGCGAGGAATTCGTCCAGCGTGCCGCTCTGGATTCCCGCCGGGAAGGCGCGCAGCCGGATCTGCGGGTTGATGTCTTTGACCATCTCGCTCAGTACGTCGATTTTGGGACGCCCGAGCGTGCTGACCAGCGCGCCGACCTGCCGGTTGAAGTTGACGACGTCGAAGGCGTCGAGGTCGGCGATGGTGAAGCGGCCAATGCCCATCCTGGCCAGCGTGAGCAGATGCACGCCGCCGACGCCGCCCAGGCCGCCGATGGCGACACGCATGTTTTTCAACTGTGCCTGCTCGGCTTCGGTCACCCAGCCGATATTCCGCGAAAATGCCTTTTCATAATCGAAGGCCAGCATGGCGCGTCCTTGGTATGATTGGAACCTGGCGTCGAATTTAACAGACAAAGCAGGAAATTGGCGACAGGCATTCGCGCCGGGTCGCCGTGAGCGGACCTGGATGGGGTTTCTCCCCCGCCGGGTCGACTTCGGTTGGAGCCTGCGCCGCGAAAGAAGGTTCCAACTTTCGCCCGCCCCGAGGGGCGGGGGTTCAAACCGGAATTGCCTTTACGATGAGTGGCCTGATCGCTGACTTCCGCCTGGCATCGAGGAATCTTGCGCGTAACGCGCGGCGAACGCTGGCGGCGATGCTGACGGTGGTGTTCGGGGTCGCCGCCTTCTTGCTGGCCGGTGGATTCATCGCCTGGATTTTCGAGCAGATGCGGGAGAGCGTGATCCATTCGCAGCTCGGGCACGTGCAGATCGTGCGTCCGGCCTTCTTCGAGAAGGGCATCGCCGATCCCTATGCCTTCCTGCTTCCCGAGCGATCGGAGGAACAGGCGCTCGTCGAGCGGATGCCGGGCGTCCGCCGCCTGGCGCCGCGTCTTGCCCTCAGCGGTCTGATCAGCCACGGCGAGACGACGATTGCCTTCATCGGCGAAGGGGTCGATCCGGTCGGCGAGCGGTCGGTGAGCAGCCAGGTCAATATCGTGAGCGGCCGCAATCTCGAAACCGGCGGCGAGGCCGCCGTGATTCTCGGCGAGGGGCTGGCGCGCGGCATGGGCGTGGCGCCCGGCGACGAGGTCGTGCTGCTGACGACCGCGGCCAACGGCAGCCCGAACGCGGTCGAGCTCCGGGTCGCCGGAACTTTCGCCACGACGTCCAAGGCGTATGACGATTCGGCCTTGCGCCTGCCGATCCGGGTGGCCAGAAAACTGATGCGGGTGGAAGGCGCGACCTCCTGGGTGGTGCTGCTCGACGATACGGAAAAAACGGCGGAGGTGAGCCGCTATCTGTCCGGAAAATTGCCTGGAGATCGCTTCGAGGTCGTGCCCTGGACGGCGCTCGCTGACTTCTACAACAAGACGGTCGTGCTTTTTTCCCGGCAGGTCGGCGTGGTCAGGCTCATCATCGGCATCCTCATCGCGCTGACCATTTCCAATACCCAGATGATGAGCGTGCTCGAACGCACGAATGAAATAGGAACCAGTCTGGCCCTGGGGCTGCGGCGCGCGGTCGTGATGCGCCTGTTCGTGACCGAGGGGGTGCTGATCGGTGTGCTCGGCGGCGCGCTGGGCGTGCTTCTGGGATTTGCCCTGGCGCGGGTGATCTCGGCGATCGGTATCCCGATGCCGCCGCCGCCGGGCATGGCCCGGGGATTTCTCGGAGAAATTCTGATCGTGCCGCGGCTCGCGGCGGACGCCTTGCTCCTGGCGACGCTCACCACTTTCGTGGCGAGCCTCTTTCCGGCCTGGAAGGCGAGCCGCATGATCATCGTCGATGCCTTGAGGCGCGGGCCGTGAATCTCGCCTTTCTTCCACGGCTGAAACTGGCCTTGCGCAACGTGTTCCGGCAACGCGCGCGCTCGGCGGGAACGCTGTCGGCGATCGCTCTGGGCGTGGCCGGATTGATCCTTGCCGGCGGCTTCGTCCAGGACATCTTCTTCCAGCTCGGCGAAGCGGTGATTCATTCGCAGAGCGGGCACATCCAGGTGACGCGGGCCGGTTACCGCGAGGGACGCTTGCGTGATCCCGGCGCCTTTCTCATCGACCGGCCCGATGATCTGAAGCGCGTGATCGGCCAGACGCCCGGCATACGGCTGACGCTGGCGCGGCTCGGGTTCACGGGGGTGATCAACAACGGCAAGCGGGATCTGGGCATCGTCGGCGAGGGGGTCGAACC
>JAITAJ010000023.1 GCA_031284185.1 Accumulibacter sp.
CGCCGCTGTCGATGGTGACGCTGGGTTGCGCGCTGGTGTCGCCGGGCGCGTAGATGACGACCATATGGAGACCATATGGAGAGGTACTGAGCACTTCCGCGTCGTATCCGGCCAACGCGCAGTTTCCGGCCTTCGCGGTCGCGCACGCATGGATTTTCTTGGCGATTTCACTGGCTAGAGCGCTCGGGGTCGAAGCCGTCGCCGACCCGGACAGGATTTCCCCTCCGTTGACCTTGACGCTGCCGACGGTGGTCTGACCCGACCCGGAGAAGCTGATCCTGGTGGTTCGCGGCGCGGGCATACGCGGGTACATGTAGGTGAGACTCCCGCCGCCCTTGGCGCCCGAATCGTCGATGAACACGGCCTGACACGCCGGTTCGTCTGAATTGGCCTTCTTGGCATCCCCCTCCGTCTGGCACCAACGCAGCGTCGCGGGCACCGGGAAGTCCACGCTCGGCCCGTTCTGGTTGCCGCAATCCCGCAGCGTCCGATCCTTGCAGTATTCGCCCGGAACCGTCCTGTAATAGAAGGCGTTGCCGACCAGATCGACCCTTGCCTTGCTCTGGATGCCGTAACCGTCCAGGGGCACTTGCGTCCAGCCGGTGGTCGCCGCGCTGGTCTGGCTCGGATAGGCGACCGCGTCGAGATGGTCCTGGGCGTCGAAATAGCTCGGCGGCAGATACCTGACCGCGGGATTGTAGGCCACGCCGTTGAAGTTCGCGTTGTAACTCTGGTAGCTCGATGGCCGCCATTTCTTCTCCGAGGAAGTGCCGGGGTTGTAGATGATTTCCCCCGCCCAGTCGGGCAGGTAGGTCCAGTCCATGCTGTAGGAGTCGTCCAGGATGAACAGGATGTTGGGCTTGATCGCCATCGACGAGGCGCCGGAAAGCGGCGTGTCCGAAAGATCGGTCACCGCGCCGGGCGCCGCCACCGGCAGGGCGAGGAGCGAGAGGGCCAGCAGACGGGCCGGAAGGGTGTGGTTTTGCGGTTTCATGGCTGAATCCTTTGCAAGAATCGTTCGCTCAGAGCGCGATGACCGTTTGCGTGTAGACGACTGTGTCACGCGGCCCTTTCACGCGGCTGGTGATCCGGTAGTAAATCTGGTTGTCCGTCCCCAGGGGAGCCTTGGCGAGATCGTGCGTCGCGCCGGCGTCGCTTCGCCGCCGGGAGCAGTTCGCCAGATACGGCGCTCCCGGCTTTTCGCACAGGCGATGGATGACGTAGGAGATGGTGTTGCCGGCGGCGTCCTCGGCGATCGTGACGGATTGGCCGTCCAGCGTGTCGTTCCAGAATGTTTCCCATTTCTCGCCGGTCTTCGGATCGACGCGCGTGGCCAGGTAGCCGTGCTCCTTGCTGTCATTGTGCAGCGCGGTCTTGCTCGGCGCGCTGTTGGGGAGGAGCCAGTCGTTCAGCGCGGCTTCGGTGCCGCGCTCCGAGGAGAGAATCGCCGATTCCCGGAACGCGAGATTGCCCGAGATCAGGTTGGTGGTGTTGACCGAGCGGATCAGCGAGAGCGCCGATAAGGTCATGGCAACCAGCACGACCAGGGCGATGATCAGTACGGCGCCTCTTTCGGAGGATGGAGTTTCGAGAGAACGGAAGACGGATCGGCCTGGGCGCTTCCCGCCGGGCAAGGGAGGAAGAACCGGGCGTTCGGCTTCTCCGCCTTCGGTCTTTTCCAGAGGCCGCCCTCTGAAACCTCTGGAGCAAATCGACTCGACGTGACTCATATTTTCACCTTCTACCTTGTTCGGAAGACAGACCGGCCCGGGCGCTTCCCGCCGGGACAGGGAGGGGAAGCGGGCGTTCGGCTTCCCTGTCTTCTCTGGCTTCCGTCCTATGAAACGCATGATCCCATCCAGGGAATGTTGCGCAGCGGAATGACCGTCTCATAGACCTGGAAACGGTAATGCTTCCAGTTGGCGTCGGTCTCCGAGAGGTCGATCGCGCCACCCGCCCAGACCGGGTCCGCCGAGGTGACTTCTTCACGATCCGGGTTGCCGTTGCGGGCGACGAGCGCCAGGCGGACGGCGGCGATGCGCGCCCAGCGGCAGGCGAACTTTTCCTGATCCGGCGGTGAGGGTTGCGCCGGGGCGGTTCGATCCCAGACATCGATGTTCCCCGGCGAGCCGGTGTCGTGACCGTACTGCGCGCGCAGACCGACGATGCCGTCGGCGATGGCCGGCCAGTTCCCTTTGTCATTTTCGCCGCAATCGGCCTCCATGTAGTCGCAAGCGGTGAGCTTGCCGCCACGAACGGCATAGGCGACGATTTTCGGCGAGACGCCGAGATCGAACAGGTAGTCCATCTCCTTGGCGTCGGAACTCGGCAGGTCGATCGTCTGGGCGTGAACCTCGGATATTTTTTCCATTTTCAGCGCGCAACCGTTCTCCGGCGCGGGAGGGGCCACGAAGACCCAGCCGCCCTCCTTGAAATTGGCCGCCGACGTGACTCCGATCCGTTGCCTGGCGAAACCGAAAGTTTCCACGCTGACGATGGTGTCGCCTTCGGGGGAACTGATGCCGCTGCCGTAAACGATGAGCAGGGTGTCCGTGCCGGGGTCGCCCGCCGGAACGAGGCCGGTCGGGGGGTTGATGGTCACCGGCGCGAGAACGCTCAGCGTCCTGGCCGGCAGGGGCGCGGAGAGGCGCTCGGGAATCGTCAGCGAGCAGCCGATCACGTTGAGCGAATTGAATCCGTAGCCGGCCTGCCGGATGTCCCGCTGCGCCGAGTGCATGGCCAGCGCCGCGTTGGTCTGGGAGTCGCCCGCTCCGGTGGTGATCCGCTTCTGCGCTTCCGCGGTGCGGGCGACTTGCATGATGACCAGGACGCCGATCATGCCGATGACCAGGGCGACCATGATTTCGATCAGCGAGAAGCCCCGGCTGGACGCGCCCGCGCGGAGCGGCGTCCGGCGGGCGCCCGTGCCTGTGCCCGTGCCTGTGCCTGTGCCTGTGGGATGCGTCTGTCGCTTCATGATGGGTTTCTCGATATCTGGGAGACGATGACGTGCTGGTGCGGCGGCTCGTCCGCGGGCATGGACGGCGTTCTCCAGTAGAGCTTGATGATGACCTGTCCGTAGGCCGTCGACGAGTCATCGACGGTGACCACGGGCGCCATGTCGCCGGGTGAGTCCGGGATACCGGGAAGCCCTTCGGCGCCGCGGACGGCTTTCAGCCAGGTCTGATAGGCAACGCCGTCCGGCGACCCGAACTCCGTCTTCAGCTTGGCGATGTCGCCGCCGCTCGCCCACATCTGCCCCACCAGCCGGTCGGCCAGCAGGGCGGCCTTCGAGCGCAGCTGCGCGTCGGCGGCCATTCGGATGGAGGTGGCCTGGATGCCGATGACGGTCAATATGCCCAGGGAAAAAACCAGGATGGCGATCAGGGCTTCCAGGAGCATGACGCCGGATTGTCGTCTCTCGTTCATGACGCGCATCCCTGTGGGTCGGTGGCAGGCAGGGCGGGATCGCACAGGCGGATGCTTCCGCCCGCGGTGGCTTCGATTCGCAGACAACGGTCGTCCTTTCCTTCGGAAGCGCACTCGTCTTTCCCTTTGATCCCCGAAACGAGAATGTTCGCGGCGGGGGAAGTGAGGCGTCCCAGTCCGTTGAAGGTGAAGAGGTTCGCGCCCGCGTCGATCAGGGTCTGTTTCCCGTGGACTCGTCCATCGTAAAACTGAACGATCCGTGGGGCGGCCGTTTCCGACGGCGCCGCGTCGCACTTGCCTTCGGCGTCGTCGCGGCTGATGACCCAGTGCGGGCCGCTCGCGGTCGGGGCGCAGCCGCCATCGAGCGTGTCCATCAGTTGAAAGCGCATGACCGTGTTTCTTTTCAGCGCCTCGGAACGCGCCAGTTGCAACCCGGAGAGCAGCGATTCGGCGGCGGCGCGTATGCCCATGTTCCTGATCCACAGGGAGAAGCTCGGCACGGCCATTGCGATGAGGATCGACAGGATGGATATCCCGATCACCATTTCGACCAGCGTGAATCCGCGCGCCGGTTTCAGCGGAAATTTCAGCATACGCCGCCCTTTTTGGTGACCCAGCAGGTGGAATTCGTACCCCAGCCGGCGGGAGCGCCCGTCGTGCTCTTGGCGTCGGACTGATCGACGGTGTAGATGAACCCGTCCATCGTGTTCCGGCCGGTCGCCGTCAGCGTGAAGGTGGAGGCATCCGCCGCGCAGGTGAATTCAAAGTTCTCGGTCGTTTCCTTGGCGCAAGCCTTGCAGGGCGTGGCAGGCGCGTAGGTATGGTTATCCTGATAGCATTGTTCCATCCGGGTCTGCCTGGCGGACAGTCCGCTGATGGCTTCCGTGATCTTCGCGCGGATCACGTAATCCCTGTAGGCGGGAATGGCGATTGCCGACAGAATGGAAATGATCAGAACCACGATCATGACTTCGATCAGCGTGAAGCCGCCGTTTTTGCTGGATGTCTCGTTGGATGTCATGTCTGTTTCGCGGGGTCGGTTGGGATGGATGGGCTGGGGTCGGGTTGGACTATCGGGGCTGTGTTTCGGTTCATATCTTAGCCACCGCGCCCGGTGATACAAGCGCCGGGCGATGTCCGGCGCGTATCGCGCGACGAGTGGTTGTCAGAAGACAGAGGTTTGAGAAGACAGAAGACAGATGAGTTTGCGGCGCTGTCGCGCCGTTCAGAGGACAGAAAACCGGGTGCTCGGGTTTCAGAGGTCAGCGGTTTGAGAGGACAGTTTCAGAGGACAGGAGATAGAGGACAGATGACAGATGAGTTTGCGGAGCTGTCGCG
>JAITAJ010000036.1 GCA_031284185.1 Accumulibacter sp.
TGGGCCGCCGGATTCGACTCCAGCGCCAGCCGGGCCAATTCCCGCCCAAGGTAAGCGGCCAGCGCCAGACGATGCCCGTATTTGAAAGACTGGATCAGCTTGTCCAGCGGAAATCCGTAACGGAAGGCGGCGAACGTCCGATCGTAATGCGGCGGACGCGCCAGGCAGCGTCCGCACGATTCGCCCAGGGCGGTGGGCAGGCCGCAGCGCGGGCAGCAGGGCGAGGTGAGCCGCGGCAGGTCGGCGGCGCAGGTCCGGCACAGAATCTCCCTTTCGCCGCCTTGCCCGCAAAGCAGACAATCCTGCGCGAACAGGCCGCCGGCGAGACTTCCGGCGCGAGTGAACAAGCCCGCCTTTTGCGTTAGAATGCTCAATTTCCGATCCAGGCAAAGAAACCGTCGTTGCCAGTCCCCGCCAAAGTCCTCTCATTGACGAGTCTTCCATGAATACACTCGCAGCATCGCCCCCGGCCGGCGCCGTGTCGGCGCCGGATACCCACCGATGGACTGTCTCGCAGGTCGAAGCACTTTACCAGATGCCGTTGATGGATCTGTTGTTCCGCGCGCAACAGACGCATCGGCAGAATTTCGATCCGAACGAGGTGCAGCGTTCCGCCCTGCTGTCGATCAAGACCGGCGGCTGCCCGGAGGATTGCAGTTACTGCACGCAGTCGGCGCGCTACAAGACGGACACCGAGCGCGAAGCGCTGCTGCGGGTCGAGGAAGTGGTGTCCGCGGCAAAGGAAGCGAAAGCCAAGGGCGTCACGCGCTTCTGCATGGGCGCCGCCTGGCGCGGGCCGAAAGAGAAACAGTTGGACGTGGTGACGCAGATGATCCGCGAGGTCAAGGCGCTCGGCATGGAAACCTGCGTGACGCTGGGAATGCTCAAGGAAGGTCAGGCGCAGAAGCTCAAGGAAGCCGGACTCGATTACTACAACCACAACCTCGATACCGACGCCGAGTTTTACGACAAGGTGATCACCACGCACACACACGCGGATCGCCTCGACACCATCGCGCAGGTGCGCGCGGTGGGCATCAAGGTGTGCAGCGGGGGCATTCTCGGGCTGGGCGAATCGCGCCGCAACCGCGCGGCGATGATCGCCCAGCTCGCCAACATGAATCCACCGCCCGAATCGGTGCCGATCAACAATCTCGTGGCCATGCCGGGCACGCCGCTGGCCGCCGCCGAGAAAATCGATTCTTTCGAGTTCGTGCGCACCATCGCCGCCGCGCGTATCGCCATGCCCATGAGCTGGGTGCGCCTGTCCGCCGGGCGCGAAGTGATGAGCCAGGAGATGCAGGCGATGTGTTTCTTCGCCGGCGCCAATTCGATCTTCTATTGCGACAAGCTGCTGACGGCGAGCAACCGCGATACCAACGCCGACCAGGCGCTGTTCGAGAAGCTCGGGCTGCGGGTGGTTTAGCGGCCGGGATTTCGGAGGGCCGATCGATTCGTGGCGCTTCGGTGGGCCATACATCGTCTTCTGAAACGTCTGCCTTCCGAAACATGCCCGATACGCCCCTGCTCGACGCGCGCCGCGCGCGGCGCGGCTTCACGCGAGCGGCAGCCGGCTACGACGCCGTGGCGGTATTGCAGCGCGAGATCGCGGGGCGCATGTTGGAACGGCTCGGCTACGTGAAAATACAGCCCGGCCTCATCGTCGATCTCGGATGCGGCACCGGCGCCAGCCTGGCCGCGCTCGGCGAGCGTTACCCGCGGGCGGGGATCCTCGGTATCGACGTTTGTGAAGCGATGCTGCGCGTCGGCCATCGGCGGCGTTCGCGGCCACGCTGGCTGCCGCCTTTTCCGCGTGGCCCGAGGCATGCGCCGCTGCTGGCGGCGGACGCGCAGGCGCTGCCGTTGCGGACGGGGGTCGCCGGGCTTCTCTGGTCCAACCTGATGCTGCACTGGCTGGCCGATCCGCTGGCGGGTCTGCGCGAAATGCACCGGACGCTGGAAACCGACGGTCTGCTGATGTTTTCGGCTTTCGGGACGGACACACTGAAAGAATTGCGCGCCTCTTTTTCCGACGGTCACGCGCATACCCTGCGCTTCGTCGACATGCACGATTACGGTGACATGCTGATCGAATGCGGTTTCGCCGATCCGGTGGTGGACGCCGAGCGTCTGAGCATGACCTATCCTTCGCCGGAAGCGCTTTTCGACGAACTGCGCCGGAACGGCTCGATTTGCGCGGCCACCGGCTACCGGCGCGGCCTGATGGGCAGGCAAACGTGGCGGGCCGTCTTCGACGCCTATGAGGCGCGGCGTGTCGAGGGACGTCTGCCGGCGAGTTTCGAGGTGGTCTATGGTCATGCCTGGAAGGCCGAACATTTCAGAAGACAGGGAACGGAAGGCAGAAGACAGGTGAGTTTGCGGCGCGTCGCGCCGGGTGAGGCAGGGAAAATCGAGCGCCCGGTTTCTCCGTCCTCCGAAATCGGTCGCGCCAGCGGCGATAGCGTTCTGGACGTCTGACCGAACGCGCTTGGGCAAACACGCGCATCCCTCGTGACGACGCCATCCAGCCTCCGTCCTCTGAAACCCCCTCGGTCCAGGATCAGGATCAGGCCAGAAGCCGCCGTTCCGTATCCGGCGGGGCGGCATCGATCTCCAGAATCTTGCGCCGGGAAGTCTGCCCGGCGGTGAGGCGGACGGCGGCCTTCGGCAGGTCCAGACGGTCGGCGACGAATTCGATCAGCGCGGCGTTGGCCTTGCCGTCGATGGGCGCCGCCGCCAGGCGGATCTTCAGCGCGTCGCCGTGGATGCCGGCAACCTCGGTCCTGCGCGCGCCGGGCTGGACGTGCAGGATGAGCGTGACCGCCGATTCACGGCGACGCAGCCACGAGGTCACGGCTTCGGGGCCGGTCATCGTCAGACGAGAATGAGGACGATCTGCGCCAGCAGGATGGCGATCAGCGGCGTAACGTCGATGTTGGATATCGGCGGGACGATCCGCCGCAATGGCCGCAGCAACGGATCGGTCAGGCGCCCGACGAGCCGGTTCATCGGCGCGTATGGATTGAACCAGGAAAGCATCGCTTGCGCGACCAGCAACACGATGAACAGGTAGACGCTCACGCGCAGCAAAAAGCGCAGCCCGTTGGCGGCGATCATCAGCATCATGGCAACGGTGAAAAGCTCGTAGGTGGAAGCGAGCGAGATCATCAGCGCCGCCAGCAGGATTTGCAGCAGGTAAGCGGCGAGCAGGCTGGCCGAATCGAAGCCCCGGATCGCCGGTACGATTCTGCGCAGCGGCAGCACCAGCCAGTTGGTCAGGCGCAGGACGAAGCCGCCGATCTGGTTATCGAACGGCGTCCGCGACCACTGCATGAAAAAACGCGCCAGCAAAAGGACGGTGAGCGGGGTGACGCAGGTATCCACAATGAGCACGATCACCTCGGCGAACGTTCTGTGCATCACTCACTCCTTGCCGAGCAGCTCGCCCAGTTCGGCGCCTCTTTCCTTGGCGGCCTTGACGCCGGCGATGATGGCTTCCTTGAATTCGCGCTTGGTCATCACCCGCAGCGCCGCCTCCGTGGTTCCGCCTTTCGAGGTGACACGCTCGCGCAGTACGCTGGCCGGCTCCTCGGACATCGATGCCAGCTTGGCGGCGCCCAACACCGTTTCGATCGACAGCTGACGCACTTGCTTGGGGGAAAAGCCGAGTTCCGCGGCGGCTTGCTGCAAGGCCTCGATGAACAGGAACACATAAGCCGGACCGCTGCCGGAAATGGCTGTCAAGGCATCGATTTGTGCCTCTTCGTTGACCCACAGCGTGCTGCCCACGGCATGAATGATGCGCTCCGCGCCGAGGCGTTCCGCCTCCGAGACGCCGGACGGGGCGTACAGGCCCGTCAGGCCCGCGCTGATCAGGGCGGACGAGTTCGGCATGGCGCGCACCAGCCGCTTGTATCCGCCCAGCCAGCGCGACAGATCCTTGAGCCGTATTCCCGCGGCGATGCTGATGACCAACTGTCGTTTGAGAAAATCTCGCAGCGACAGACACGCGGCATGCATCTGTTGCGGCTTGACCGCGAGCACCAGGACGTCGCACGCGAGCGTCTCGGCGTCGGGTTCGGCGTGGCAGCGGATGCCGAAAGTTCGCTGCAAGCGATCCCGTTTTTCCTCTTCGAGTTCGATCGCCTCGATCTCGTTGGTCGGAAAGCCGTTGTTCAACAGGCCGCTGATGAGGGCATTGGCCATGTTGCCGCCCCCCATGAACGTAATTTTCATGATCTGTTTCTTTCACCAAAAATGGCCGTTCCGACGCGAACCAGCGTGGCGCCTTCCGCGATCGCGGCCTCGATGTCGTTCGACATGCCCATCGACAGCGTATCCAGAGCCAGTCCTTCGTCAAGCATTTGCTCGAACAGCCGGCGCAGACGGCCGAACGGTTCGCGCTGGCCGGCGGGATCGGCGGTCGGCGCGGGGATCGCCATCAGCCCACGCAAGGCGATCCGCGGCAGTTGCGCCACCTGGCGCGCCAGGGCGAGCGCGTCCCGTGGCGCGACGCCGCTCTTGCTGTCCTCGCCGCTGACGTTGACCTGCAAGCATACCTGCAACGGCGGCGAGGTCCGCGGTCGCTGCTCCGACAGCCTTTCCGCCACCCTGAAACGATCGACGGAATGCACCCAGTCGAACGCTTCGGCGACCTGCCGCGTCTTGTTGCTCTGCAGCGGGCCGATGAAATGCCATTCGAGGTCCGTTCGGGCGAGTTCCCGAATCTTGTCGAGGCCCTCCCGCGCATAGTTCTCCCCGAATGCCCGCTGTCCCGCCACCGCCGCCTCGCGCACGAAGGAAGCCGGCCAGGTCTTGCTGACGGCCAGCAGCGCGACCGTTCCCGGTATCCGGCCCCAGGCGTTTGCGGCAGTTTCGATGCGAGCGAGAACGGCTTGCAGGTTGGCGGAGATTGTTGTCATAATCAGCCTTTTCTGGGAAACCAGTATAACACTCTCCCAATTTCCGCCGGAAACGAACCAAGATGGATATCACAGAACTCTTAGCCTTCAGCGTCAAGAACAAGGCATCCGACCTGCACTTGTCCGCGGGTCTGCCGCCGATGATCCGCGTACACGGCGACGTTCGCCGCATCAACCTGCCGGCGATGGAACACAAAGACGTGCACGCCATGACGTACGACATCATGAACGATGCGCAGCGCAAGAATTACGAAGAAACGCTGGAGTGCGACTTTTCGTTCGAGATTCCCAATCTGGCGCGTTTCCGGGTCAATGCCTTCATGCAGAACCGTGGCGCCGGCGCGGTGTTCCGGACCATCCCGTCCAAGGTCATGTCGCTGGAAGATCTCAACTGCCCGAAGATTTTCAAGGAAATCGCCGAATACCCGCGGGGCATCGTGCTGGTGACCGGGCCGACCGGATCGGGTAAATCGACGACGCTGGCGGCGATGGTCAATCACGTCAACGAAAACGAACACGCGCACATTCTGACCGTCGAGGATCCGATCGAATTCGTGCATGAATCGAAGAAATGCCTGATCAACCAGCGCGAGGTCGGCCCGCATACGCTGTCGTTCGCCAATGCCCTGCGCTCGGCCTTGCGTGAGGACCCGGACGTCATCCTGGTGGGTGAGCTGCGCGATCTGGAGACCATTCGTCTGGCGCTGACGGCGGCGGAAACCGGTCACCTCGTGTTCGGAACCCTGCATACGTCGAGCGCGGCGAAGACCATCGACCGCGTGGTAGACGTCTTCCCCGCGACCGAAAAGGAAATGGTTCGCTCGATGCTTTCCGAGTCTTTGCGTTCCGTCATCTCGCAGACGCTGCTCAAGACCAAGGACGGCATGGGGCGGGTGGCGGCGCACGAAATCATGATCGGGACACCGGCGATCCGCAACCTCATTCGAGAGAACAAGGTGGCGCAGATGTACTCGGCGATCCAGACCAGCGCCCAGCTCGGCATGCAGACGCTCGATCAGAACCTGGTCGAACTGGTCCGGCGCAACGTCATCCCGGTGGCCGAAGCGCGGGCGCGGGCGACGAACAAAGACATCTTTCCGAGCATCTGAGTCAAGAAAGGGAAAATCATGGAACGCGATCAGGCCCTGAAATTCATACATGATCTTCTGCGTCTGCTGACGCAGAAAAATGGTTCCGACCTGTTCATCACGGCCAATTTCCCGCCGGCGATCAAGGTGGACAGCCGGGTGCTGCCCGTGTCGAATCAGGTGTTGACGATGCAGCACACCATGGAGCTGGCGCGTTCGATCATGAACGACAAGCAGGCCGCCGAGTTCGAGGCGACCAAGGAATGCAACTTCGCCATCTCGCCTCCGGGAATCGGGCGTTTCCGGGTCAATGCGCTGATTCAGCAAGGGCGTGTGGCCGTCGTGTGCCGGATGATCAAGCTGACCATTCCCACGCTCGACGAACTCGGGCTGCCGCCCGTGCTCAAGGACGTCGCCATGGCCAGGCGCGGCCTGGTGGTCTTCGTCGGCGGCACCGGCACCGGCAAAACCACCTCGCTGGCGGCCCTGGTCGACCAGCGCAACAAGAACAGCCAGGGGCACATCATCACCATTGAAGACCCGATCGAATTCGTTCATGAACACAAGGGCTGCATCGTCACGCAGCGTGAAATCGGCATCGACACCGACTCGTGGGAAGTGGCGCTCAAGAACACGCTGAGGCAAGCGCCCGACGTGATCATGATGGGTGAGATTCGTGACCGGGCGACGATGGATTACGCGATCGCCTTCGCCGAAACCGGCCACCTGTGTCTGGCCACCCTTCATGCCAACAGCACCAACCAGGCGATCGACCGGGTCATCAACTTCTTCCCGGAAGATCGTCGCCAGCAGTTGCTGATGGATCTTTCGCTGAATCTGCGCGCGTTCGTTTCACAGCGTCTGCTGCCCAAGAAAGACGCCAAGGGCCGCGCGGCGGCGGTCGAGATCATGCTCAATTCGCCGCTGATTTCCGACCTGATCTTCAAGGGCGCGGTGCAAGAGATCAAGGAAGTCATGAAGCGCTCGCGCGAACTCGGCATGCAGACCTTCGATCAATCGCTGTTCGATCTTTTTGAAGCGGACCAGATCACCTACGAGGACGCGCTGCGCAATGCCGACTCGATCAACGATCTGCGTCTGCAAATCAAGCTATACAGCAAAGAAGCGAAAGACCGCAACCTGGTTTCGGGTCTCGGTCACCTCGAAGTCGTATGAGTTTCAGAAGACAGAGTTTCGAGAAGACAGAAGACAGATTAGCTTGGGCGCTTCGCGCCGAGTAAGGTGGTAAAACCGAGCTCTCGGTTTTCCGTTCCTTACCCGGCGCGAAGCGCCCAAGCCAATCTGTCTTCTGTTCTCTGTCTTCTATCTTCTGAAAATCATACGACTTCGAGGTGACCGAGACCCGAAACCAGG
>JAITAJ010000302.1 GCA_031284185.1 Accumulibacter sp.
GTACATCCTCGTCTTTGTCGCGCTGCTGATCGGTTTCATCTATACCTTGCCGAATTTCTTTGGTGAGTCGCCCGCCGTGCAGGTTTCGAGCGCCAAGGCCACGCTCAAGGTCGACACCGCCACGCTCGACCGTGTAGAAAGCGCGCTCGGAGCGGCCGGCATCGCGGCCAGCGGCATCTTCCTCGACACTACCGGCGTCAAGGTTCGCCTGGAGGACACCGATACCCAGCTCAAGGTCAAGGATCTGCTGGAAAAGCAGTTCAACCCCGATCCGGCCGATCCGCAGTACGTGGTGGCCCTCAACCTGTTGTCGAGTTCGCCGACCTGGCTGACCCGCCTGGGCGCGCTGCCGATGTACCTCGGTCTCGATCTGCGCGGGGGCGTGTATTTCCTGCTCGAAGTCGACATGAAAGGCGCAATGACCAAGCGTCTCGACGCCATCAGCGGCGACCTGCGCAGTCTGCTGCGCGACAAGAACATCCGTCACGGCGGCGTCAGCCGCGAAGGCGAGCGCATCGTGGTGCGCTTCCGCGACGAGGGAATCCGGGCCAGAGCGCGCGGCGTGCTGGAGAACAGCCAGCCCGAGCTGACGCTGGCCGACCAGGGCGAGGGCGGTGACCTGCGCCTGGTCGCCACGCTGAAGGAGACGGCCCTCAAGACGATTCAGGCATTCGCCATCAGACAGAACATGGGCACGCTGCACAACCGGATCAACGAGCTTGGCGTGGCGGAGCCGGTGATCGCCCAGCAGGGCGCCGACCGTATCGTCGTGCAGTTGCCCGGCGTGCAGGATACCGCCAAGGCCAAGGACATCCTCGGGCGCACGGCGACGCTGGAAATCCGCATGGTCGACGAAACTCCGGGCGCGCTGGAAACCGCGCTGACGGGCCAGGTGCCTTTCAGTGACGAGTTGTACGTCGAGCGGGGCGGGCAGCCCCTGCTGGTCAAGAAGCAAGTGGTGCTGACCGGCGACCGCCTGACCGACGCGCAGCCGGGCTTCGACAACCAGACCCAGGAACCGGCGGTGCATCTGACGCTCGATTCCGCCGGGGCGCGCATCTTCCGGGACGTCACCCGCGAGAGCGTGGGCAAGCGCATGGCGATCCTGCTGATCGAAAAAGGCAAGGGCGAAGTGGTCACCGCGCCGGTGATCCGCACCGAGATCGGCGGCGGGCGCGTGCAGATTTCCGGTCGCATGAGCACGACGGAAGCCAACGACGTCGCGCTGCTGCTGCGCGCCGGTTCGCTCGCCGCGCCGATGGAGATCATCGAGGAACGCACCATCGGCCCGAGTCTCGGCGCCGAAAACATCAAAAAAGGTTTCCATTCGACGCTGTGGGGGTTCGCCACCATCGCCGCGTTCATGACCCTGTATTACATGCTGTTCGGTTTCGTCTCGGTGATCGCGCTGGCGGCCAATCTGCTGTTCCTGGTGGCGCTGCTTTCGCTGCTGCAAGCCACGCTGACGCTGCCGGGCATCGCCGCCATCGCGCTGACGCTCGGCATGGCCATCGACTCCAACGTGCTGATCAACGAGCGCGTCCGCGACGAGCTGCGCGCCGGATCGCCGCCGCAAATGGCCATTCACACGGGTTACGACCGCGCCTTCGACACCATCATCGATTCAAACATCACCACCCTGATCGCCGGCGTGGCCCTGCTCATTTTCGGTTCCGGTCCGGTGCGCGGCTTTGCCGTGGTGCACTGTCTCGGCATCCTGACCTCGCTGTTTTCCGCCATCGTCGTCTCGCGCGCGCTGATCAACCTGATCTACGGCCGCCGCCGCAAGCTCGAATCGCTGTCCATCGGCCAGATATGGAAACCGGGCGCCAGCGCGTCCGCCGGCAAATAAAAAGGAACGGCATCATGGAGTTTTTCCGCATCCACAAAGACATCCCCTTCATGCGCCATGCGCCGGTGTTCAACGTCATTTCGCTGATCACCTTCGTGCTGGCCGTCTTTTTCCTTTTCTATCGCGGTCTGCATCTTTCCGTCGAATTCACCGGCGGCACGCTGATCGAGATCAATTACGCGCAGGCCGCCGATCTCGAAAAAATCCGTGAGGGTCTTGCCGGGGCGGGCTATACCGACATCACCGTGCAGAACTTCGGCTCTTCCCGTGACGTGATGATCCGTATGCCGCTCAAGGAAGAGCAGAACTCGGCCAAGATCGGCGAAGCCGTGATGCGCGTCCTTGACGCCGAGGCGCCGGGCGCCAGTCTGCGCCGCGTCGAATTCGTCGGTCCGCAGGTCGGCAGGGAGCTTGCCGAGAATGGCGCGCTGGCGCTGCTGCTGGTCATTTTCGGGATCGTCGTCTATCTCGCCTTCCGGTTCGAGTGGCGTTTCTCGGTATCCGCGATCATTGCCAACCTGCACGACATAGTCATCATTCTCGGCATGTTCGCCATGTTCCAGTGGGAATTCTCGCTTCCCGTGCTGGCCGCCGTGCTCGCCGTGCTCGGCTATTCGGTGAACGAATCGGTCATCGTCTTCGACCGCGTGCGCGAGACCTTCCGCCGCGTGCGCGGCCTGACCACGCCGCAAGTGATCGACCATGCCATCACCAGCACCATCTCCCGCACCATCATCACGCATGGGAGCACGCAAGTCATGGTACTGTCGATGCTCATCTTCGGTGGCGAGACCCTGCACAATTTCGCCGTCGCGTTGACCATCGGCATCTGTTTCGGCATCTACTCATCGGTACTCGTCGCCAGTCCGCTGGTGATGTGGCTCGGCGTGTCCCGCGAGCATTTCATCCGGCCGAAGAAACAGAACGACGGCGCCAACACCGATGGCGCGGTAGTCTGATTCAGAAGACAGTTTCAGAAGATAGATAACAGAGAAGACAGAAGACAGATGAGCTTGCGGCGCTTCGCGCCGTCCAGAGGACGGAAAACCGAGCGCTCGAATTCAGAGGACGGAGGTTTGAGAGGACAGAAGACAGTTCCAGAGGACAGAAGACAGAAAAACCCATCGCTCGGTTTTTCGTCCCTCACCCGGCGCGAAGCGCCCAAACCTCTCTGTCTTCTCTAACTCCTGTCCTCTGTCTTCTGGCTATTGCTATGCCCCAAACGACCTTCATTCATGGATTTCACGCGGTCATCGCCAAACTGCGCCATCGGCCGCAAGCCGTCCTGGAAATTTTCATCGACGCGGACCGGCATGACGCGCGGGCGCGCGATCTGCTGAAACACGCCGAATTGCAGGCGGTGCGAGTCGTTCCCGTCGACGCCGGCCGGCTCGAAGGCATGGCCGGGGGCGGACGCCGGCATCAGGGCGTGGTGGCGCGTGTTTCCGAAGAATCGCGCCACGTGACGCTGCCCGACGTGCTCGACACGCTCGAAGAGCCGCCTTTCCTGCTGATTCTGGACGGCGTTCAGGACCCGCACAACCTCGGCGCGTGCCTGCGCGTCGCCGACGCCGTCGGCGCGCACGCGGTGGTGGCGCCGAAGGACCGCGCGGTCGGCCTGACGCAGACCGCGATCAAGGTCGCCAGCGGCGCGGCGGAATCCGTGCCCTACATCACCGTGACCAATCTGGCGCGCGCGCTGCGCGAGTTGAAGGAGCGCGGCGTCTGGATCATCGGCACCGACGGCGAAGCCGGAACGGAGCTCTACGCCGCCCAATGGCCGGAAGCCACCGCCTGGGTTCTCGGCGCCGAAGGCGACGGCATGCGCCGCCTGACGCGCGAAACCTGCGATCAGCTCGTCGGTATCCCCATGCTCGGCTCGGTACAGAGCCTCAATGTTTCCGTGGCGGCGGGAATCTGTCTGTACGAGGCCCGGCGGCGCCTGCGCCAAGACCGGAGCGGCGGCTTCTGATCCGCCGCCCGCCACGAACTCCCCGCGCGTGATTCAGGCGGAAGCGGCCTGTTCCACGGGATACCAATGCGGGCGGGTAAAGTTCAGGCCGCAGGTCTCGCCCGCCGAAGGCCCCGCCGTGTGCCGCGTCTTCTGGATGCGCACCTCGGCATCGGCCACGCGCACGCGGTAATCGATCG
>JAITAJ010000080.1 GCA_031284185.1 Accumulibacter sp.
CGCAGCATCTTCGACTTTTCCTTCTTCGCGCCGAAGTCGGTCATGATGCGGTGCCACAAGAGACGCGCGGCGCGCATCTTGGCGATTTCGAGATAGAAATTGATGCCGGAAGCCCAGAAGAAGGAGAGGCGTCCCGCGAAATCGTCGACGTCCATGCCCGCTTCGATGCCCGTCCGGACGTATTCGATGCCGTCGGCCAGCGTGAAGGCCAGTTCGAGCGCCTGGCTCGCGCCCGCTTCGGAGATGTGGTAGCCGGAGATCGAGATCGAGTTGAACTTCGGCATGTTCTGCGAGGCGTAGCGGAAGATGTCGCCGACGATGCGCATCGACGGGGCCGGCGGATAGATATAGGTGTTGCGAACCATGAACTCCTTGAGGATGTCGTTCTGGATCGTGCCGTTCAGATCCGCCTGGGCGACGCCCTGCTCTTCCGCGGCGACGATGTAGCCGGCCAGGATCGGCAGCACCGCGCCGTTCATGGTCATCGAGACGGAAATCTTGCCGAGCGGAATCTGGTCGAACAGAATCTTCATGTCCTCGACCGAGTCGATCGCCACGCCGGCCTTGCCGACGTCGCCGACGACGCGAGGATTGTCGGAGTCATAACCGCGGTGCGTGGCCAGGTCGAAGGCCACCGAAACGCCTTGTCCGCCGGACGCCAGTACCTTGCGGTAGAACGCGTTGGACTCTTCGGCGGTGGAGAATCCGGCATATTGCCGAATGGTCCAGGGGCGGCCGGCATACATGGTGGATTGCGGGCCGCGGATGTAGGGCGGCAGACCCGGCAGCGTGTCGACATAGGACAAATCGGCCACGTCCGCCTTGGTATACAGCGGCTTGACGACGATACCCTCGGGCGTGACCCACTTGATGTTGGCGACATCACCGCCGGGCGCGTTTTTCGAGGCGGATTTTTTCCATACATCCAGATTCGACGAATCAGGGAAGACGGGCTTACTTTCGTTGGACATGACTCTACCTTTCAGGAAGTAAAAACTTGAGGCGTTTTTCAACCGTAAAAAGCAGCCAGTTTTATCAGTACAGCAAGTACCGGAACGCGGTTGAAACCTCGCCGTGAGTCCGCAATCTTACCCTCCCGGAAAATTCGAGGCAAGGCGAAACAGAGCTTCGCGCCAAAAATTGCGGAAATCCGATGCCCGGCTGACTGAATTTTCCGCCGGTTTCAGAGAAAGCGCGGCGGGCGCGGGGAAAACACGAATCGGCCACGCGCCGTCGTTCCGGCGAAAGCGGGAACCGGCGGACAGCCGCTGGACGCGGGATGGAACCTGCGCCATCGCCATGACATGCCGCGCAGCGCGGCAGCGGGCGCGGCGCGGCGCGTGGTACGGGCTGAAGTAAGCGGTCTGCTCGATTCGAGCCTGAGAATCGAACTCCAGACCGTCGAATATCGGGCGCGGCCATTGCGGCGGTCGCCGGTCTCGTGGGAGCGCGCCGGCACCTCCAGCCCGACCATTCCCGGTCAGGCTTTTACCGGAATCCCCGGTGCTGGCGTGGTTTCGGTCGGTGGCGCGGAGGAAGCGCCGCCTCCGGTTTGGCTCTTCGGATTGTTGAGTTTTCCTGCAGGGCAGAGTATAAGGAGTCCCCCGGCTTTCAACGAACCTTGCGTATCTCGTCATGCTTGCAAAGCAAACCCACATCGATATCCTGGCCTATCTGAAATCACCCCCCCCCCCCGCAAAATCGCTTTCCCATCCTGATTTACGGCGCGGGGACAACCGGGGAAGGCGTTGCTTCCGCGCTGCTTTCCAACTGGCATGACGTTCGCGCTTTTCTGGACAGTGCCGCAAAACCCGGGCAGACGCGCCATGGCTTACCCGTCCTGTCTCCCGTGGATTGGCTGGCGCAAAACGATCCCGGTCAATATATCGTCGTCATTGCCATTTTCAATCCTGCCTACTCTGACGAGCTTCCCGCGCTTTACGGAAGACTCCGGCAATGGGGATTTCCCCATGTCGTGGATGCCGTGGAGATCGGCAATACATACTGGAACTTTCTGCCTTCAAACATCCTCCCGGAAGACCTTCGGAACAAGGTCCAGATAGGCACCAAGAGCAGCTTCACCGGACCTCCCAGCATTGGCATGTATGGAAAACTTGTCATCGGCGCGTATTCGGCGATCTCGGTGAATTTTACGTGTCAGGATCGGACCGACCATCATCGTCCCGACTCGATCGCATCTACCCCCTGGTTTTTCATTGACCATCAACCCCCTCCAAAATACTCGGGAAAACATGAGATTCCGGGCGGCGACATCGTCATCGGAAACGACGTATGGATCGGACGGAATGTCATCATCCTTTCCGGTGTTCGCGTCGGCGATGGCGCGGTCATTGGCGCGGGGACGGTACTTACCCATGACGTGGCGCCTTATTCCATCACCGCGGGTAATCCGGCGCGGCACATTCGTTACCGTTTCCCGGAATCCACCCGGGAGGCGCTCCTCAAAATCCGCTGGTGGGACTGGCCTTTCTACGAACTCCGGCAGATCGGCCCGCTTTTGCTGAGCGAACGGGCCGAGGATATTTTGCGCTATGCCGAACGGCGTGAAGAAAACCTCACCGGGCAAGGTTGAAAAATCACGCGAAAAGTTTCCACAACATGCGCGCGGCCAGCAGAATCAGCAAGATGGCGAAGACTCGCTTCAGCGTGCTCACCGGCAGACGGTGAGTCGTCCTGGCGCCGAGCGGCGCGGCGAGCATACTGAACGGCACCATCCACAGCAGCGCGGGAAGGAAAACGTAGCCCAGGCTGCCGGGCGGCAGCAGGGAGTTGTGCCAGCCGTTGTAGATGTAGCCCAGGGTGCCGCCGATGGCGATCGGGCAGCCTACGGCGGACGAAGTGCCGATGGCGTTCCGTACCTTGACGTTGCACCAGGTCAGAAAGGGAACCGTCAGCGTGCCGCCGCCGATGGCCACCAGCGCGGAAAACACCCCGATGAGCACGCCGACGCCGAGCACGCCCGGCGTTCCGGGAAGTTCGCGCGTGGCCTTGGGTTTCAGGTCGAGAAACATCTGTATGGCGTTGAAACAGATGAACAGCGCGAAGAAAACTCCCAGCGGCCTGGCGGGAACGCGGGACGCGAACAGGGTACCGAGCGCCGTGCCGGTCAGGATGCCGGGCGTGATCCGCCAGACTACGCGCCAGATGACGGCGCCGTGCCGATGGTGTGTGCGCAAGCTGGAAATCGAAGTAAACAAAATGGTGGCCATCGACGTTCCGAGCGCCATGTGCAGCGCTTCACTGGCGAAAAATTCGCTTTGCGCCGTGAAGATCATGGTCAGCATCGGAACCAGGACGACACCGCCGCCAATGCCCAGCAGTCCAGCCGCGAAGCCGGAAAACAATCCCAGACCGATGTAGGCCAGCCACCATTCCATGCGATTCCCCTTCTTTGCTTTGCGCGGAGGCCGAATTCTAGACCCAAAGACGCGCGTTCAGGATGGCTTGCGTCTGTTCAAGGGCGAGCGCGACGGGCCGGGGAGAGGCAAGCCCCCTGTCGGCCGACGACGCCTCTGCGCCAATATCCCTCGTCGATGAGCTTCCGGTCGTCGCGGGCGTTTCCGCTCCACGCGCCTTTCCCGCCCTTCAGCCTGGGGTCGAGAATCTCCCGGACACGCCGTCTTCTCAAATTTCCGTCCTCTGAACCTCTGCTTCCCCGGCAGTCTGTTAGAATCGCCCGGCGCTCGTTCCGATGTTTCGCGTCGTCGACGGGCCGCAAACGGAACGATGAAGGACGATCCCGATGAGCGAAGAAAAAAGCACCCCGGATTTTCTGGGGGCGGTACGTGAACTGCTCGCCAGGCGGAAGCCCATCGATGATCAGGAAACGCGCTACGACTTCGGAGAAGACGACGGGCGCGAACGCCCTCTGGCCGAATTGCGCGCCCTGCTGGACAAGCGATCCCTGGATGAGGTCGCGCGCGTCATCGAGGCGCTCGAGCCTGACGAGCGCCTGGCGGTGTGGCACGAGGTGCGCGAGGAACGCGGCGAGGCGATCCTGGAGATTCTCTCGGACGAGGTGCGGGAGGATTTGCTCTGCGACAGCCATTTGCGTAACGAACAGACCTCGGTGACCGCCTTCGAGTTGCGCAACGGGCGGCTCGGTCAGATTCGCGTGGCGACGCCTTACGACCTGAAATGTCTCAAGCCGATCTGGATCGACCTCGTTGCGCCGACGCCGGAAATCCGGGCCTGGGTCGGGCGCTTCTACGACGTGCAACTGCCGAATCCGAGCAATCTCACCGACCTGGAAGCCTCCGCGCGTTTTTACGTCGAGGAGAACGGCGAGATTCATCTGCATTCGGACTTTCTGCTCGATACCAAGGACGAGTCGCGCAACGTGGCGGTGGCGCTGATCCTGCATCACGACGTGTTGTTCTCGGTGCGTACCGAGGAACTGCCGACCTTCCGCCTGCAACGCTTGCGCGCGCGCACCCAGCCGGGTTACGTGACCGATGGCAAGGACGTGCTGCTCGATCTGTATGCCGCCGATGCCGAATATTCCGCCGATGCGCTGGAGGACGTTTACGCCGCGCTGGAAGGAGTCAGCCGGCGCGTGCTGAGCACCAAGATCACCGACGACGAGGCGGCCGTGATTCTGGCCGACATTGCCCGCGAGGAGGACCTGAACGGTCGCATCCGGCGCAACGTGCACGACACGCGCCGCGCCGTCTCCTTCCTGATCCGCGGCAAATCGCTCTCATCCGCCCAGATCGACGACGCGCGGCAGATTCTGCGCGACATCGAATCGCTCGACGGGCACACTTCCTTCCTGTTCAGCAAGATCAACTTCCTGATGGATGCCACGGTCGGCTTCATCAACATCAACCAGAACAAGATCATCAAGATTTTCTCGGTAGCCTCGGTCGCCATGCTGCCGCCGACCCTGATCGCCAGCATCTACGGCATGAACTTCCAGGAGTGGTTCCCTGAAATCCACTGGCGCTATGGTTACCCGTTCTCGCTCCTGCTGATGCTGATATCGGTGGCCGCGCCGTTCTGGTTCTTCTATAAAAAAGGCTGGTTGCGCTAGTTTCAGAGGATAGAATTCAGAGGACAGCTATTTGAGAGGACAGAAGACAGTTTCAGAAGATAGAAGATAGAGGACAGAAGACAGGTAAGTTTGCGGCGCTGTCGCGCCGGAGGGATGGAAAAACCGGGCACATTTCAGAGGACAGCGGTTAGAGAAGACAGTTTCAGAGGATAGAAGATAGAGGACAGAAGACAGGTAAGTTTGCGGCGCTGTCGCGCCGGGGGGATGGGAAAAACCGGGCCCATTTAAGAGGCCAGCGGTTCGAGACGACAGTTTCAGAGGATAGAAGACAGAGGACAGAAGACAGGTAAGTTTGCGGCGCTATCGCGCCGGGGGGATGGAAAAACCGGGCACATTTCAGAGGACAGCGGTTAGAGAAGACAGAAGACAGAAAAACCGAGCGCCCGGTTTTTCGTTCCCTACCCGGCGCGACAGCGCCGCAAGCTCATCTGTCTTCTGTCCTCTCAAACTTCTGTCCTCTGAACCCGCCAGCGCGCGAGGTGGCGCGCGGCGCGTTCCGGCGCTTCGCGCAACAGGCGTTCGGCCATTTCGCGCGCCGGGGCGAGCAGGTCGGCGTCGGCCTCCAGATCGGCATAGCGCAGCAACGGAACACCGGATTGGCGACTGCCGACGAATTCGCCCGGCCCGCGCAGACGCAGATCGTG
>JAITAJ010000123.1 GCA_031284185.1 Accumulibacter sp.
GCTTGAGTGGAGCAACTTCCAGCACTTCCTCGACCGGCTCGATGAAGCCGTCGAACAGCAGCGCGGAATCGTCGCCATGAAAGAACGGAACACAGCCGCCGGCCAGACGCAATGGAAGGAGCAGCGGAAAAAGCTCAAGGCATTCGACACCTTATCGGCGCGGCATTTCACCAGCGAAAACGCCAGAGAAATGAAGCGCGACCAGAAACTCCAGGACGAATTCGCGGCTCGGGCCAAGACAGAGGACAGAGGTTTTTGAGAAGACAGAAAAACCCATCGCCCGGTTTTTCCTCCCTCCCCCCGGCGCGAAGCGCCGCAAGTCGATCTGTCTTCTGTCCTCTCAAATATATCTGTCCTCTGACCCCTGCCCCCTGAGTAACCAGCGTGGCCGCACCGCGAACGCGCCCGCCGGCTTCAGCGAAATGCCCGCCATGAAGCGCAACGCGCCGGCCAGGGCGATCATGGCGCCATTGTCGGTACAAAAATCGAACTCCGGATAGAAAACCGATACCCGCGCCTCGTCCGCGCGCTCGTCCAATCGGCGCCGCAATTCCCGATTGGCGCCGACGCCACCGGCCACGACAAGCCGCTCAAGACCGCTGCGCTACATTGCGCGCATGGCTTTTCCGACCAGCACATCGACGATGGCGTCCTGGAAACCACGCGCGATATCCGCGCGTTGCCGCTCGTCAGGCTCGCCGATTTCACGCACGCGAGTCAACACCGCCGTTTTCAGGCCGCTGAAACTGAAATCGAGATCGCCCGAATTGAGCATCGGACGCGGGAATACATGAGCGCCCGGCCGACCACTCTCCGCCAGCGCGGAGAGCGCCGGCCCGCCAGGGTACGGCAGGCCGAGCAGCTTGGCGGTCTTGTCGAAGGCTTCGCCCGCCGCGTCGTCGAGCGTTTCCCCGAGCAGCCGGTACCGGCCGACACCGTCGACGCGCATCAACTGGCTGTGACCGCCGGAAACGAGCAGGGCGATGAACGGAAACGCCGGCGGCCGACTGGACAGGAGCGGGGAAAGCAGGTGCCCCTCCAGATGATGAACCGGGATCGTCGGCAGCCCCAACGCCAAGGCCAATCCTTCGGCGAACGCCGCTCCGACCAGCAGCGCGCCGGCGAGGCCGGGGCCTTGCGTGTAGGCAATCGCGTCGACTCCGGCGAGCGCGCGTCCGCTGTCGCTCAGCGCCTTGCGCAACAACGGCGCCGTGCGCCGTATGTGATCGCGCGAGGCGAGTTCCGGAACCACGCCGCCATAGTCCCGGTGCAGGGCGACCTGGGAGTGCAAGGCATGCGCCAGGAGACGGCCGGCCTTCGCGTCATAAAGAGCGACACCGGTCTCGTCGCAGGAGGATTCGATGCCGAGAATGAGCATGGCCGGCATTTTACCCGACAGTCCCCGGTTGTAAAAAAAGCGGGAATCTTCTTGGTTTTTCCTTGCCGCTTCGTTTACAATGCCGGACTTGTTCATTGCCCGTCGAATCTTGAATTTAGGATAGAGTCAATGCCTGCCATTCGCGTCAAGGAAAACGAACCGTTCGAGGTAGCCATTCGCCGTTTCAAACGCACGGTCGAAAAAACCGGCCTGCTGACTGAGTTGCGCGCCCGCGAGTTTTACGAAAAGCCCACTGCCGAACGTAAGCGCAAGCTGGCGGCGGCGATCAAGCGCCACCATAAGCGTATGCGAAGCCAGACCTTGCCGCCCAAGCTGTTCTGATCCTGATTTCTTGATCGCCGATCAGCCGCCTGTCCGAAAATAGGCGGCTTTTGGTGTTTGTGTGGATGGCCTTGCCGTCCTTGCCGCCATTCCGGTTTTCAGCCAGGAGTCTCGAGATGAGCCTGAAGGAACGCATCAACGAAGATATGAAAGCCGCGCTGCGGGCCAGGGAGACGGCGAAACTGGGCGCCATACGTTTGTTGCTGGCGGCGATCAAGCAGCGGGAAGTGGACGAACGCATCCAGATCGACGACGCGGCGGCGCTTGCCATCATCGACAAGATGCTCAAGCAGCGCCGCGATTCGATCGCCCAGTATCAGGCCGCCGGCCGCCAGGATCTGGTCGATGCCGAGAAATTCGAGGCGGACGTGTTGCGAGCCTACATGCCCGCCCGTCTCTCCGATGGCGAGATCGACGCGGCGGTGGCCGCGGCGATGGCCGAGACCGGCGCCGCGGAACCGGGCGACATCGGCAAGGTCATGGCCGTGGTGAAGCCGCGTCTGGCGGGCCGGGCGGACATGGCCGAAGTGTCGAAGCGGGTCAAGGCCGCGCTGACCCCTTGAAGACGGCGGCGCGCATGACGGTTCGCATGACGGTCCGCATGACGGTCCCATTGCCTGAGAAGTGATTCCGGATTCCTTCATCCAGGAGCTGTTGCGTCGGATCGACATCGTCGATCTGATCGATGCGTACCTGCCCTTGCGCCGGGCCGGCGCCGATCATGTCGCCTGCTGCCCTTTCCACAGCGAAAAGACGCCGTCTTTCACGGTCAGTCCGGCCAAGCAGTTTTACCACTGTTTCGGTTGTGGCGCGCACGGAACGGCCATCGGTTTTCTCATGGAGTATTCCGGGTTGGATTTCGTCGAGGCGGTCAAGGAACTGGCCGCGCGAGCCGGCATGCCGCTGCCGGAGGATGACCGGACACCGCGCGACGGACCGAAAATACGGGCCATGACCGAGATCATGGCCCGCGCCACCCAGTATTACTACGAGCAACTGAAACATTCCGGCAAGGCGATTGCCTATCTCAAGCAGCGGGGTGTCAGCGGGGAGG
>JAITAJ010000157.1 GCA_031284185.1 Accumulibacter sp.
GACGTGGGAACGGGAAGCGTCGGGGGCGCTTCGTCAGCGCGGGCCTGCGCCCCCGCCGTGACGGTCGACAGGGTGGGCAGTCCGGCGAATTCCTGGAGGGAAGCGCTCTTTTTGCCGGGTGCGATCTCCGGGGACGCGGCAAATTTTGCCGCCGATCCGTTTGTCACCGATCCGCTTGCCGCCGGTTCGCTTGCCGCCAATCCGCTTGCCACCGGGTCGTTTGTCGCCAATCCGCTTGCCACCGGGTCGTTTGTCGCCGGTTCGTTTGCCACCGTGAACTTCGTCTCGAAAATATCTTGCGTCGCGCGCCCGGCTGCCGGGGCGTGATCGTCCGTGAACGGCTCCTGGGCCGCTCCGGGCAGCGGATGTGCCGATGCCTCCCCTTCCGCCAGCGCGACATCGGCGCGTCGCTCGAGCGGGGCCTGCGCCAGCGCCGCCAGAAAATCCAGGGGATAGTCGGCACCGGCGTCGGCGTCGGCGTCGTCGTCCGCGCTCCGGTGCCCGAATCCTCTGGCCGTGGATTCGGATACCACGCTCAGGATCGATCCCGCGTCCAGTTGGGCAGCGTTCAGTCGTCCGAACAGCAGGCTGGTGAAATCCTGCTCCGGGTTTTCGTTGTCGGCGCCCCCGGCGACGCTCGCCGCGGTCGAGGGAGCCGATTTGGGCAGCACGGAGATGATGGCGATGCTCATGGATTATTTCCGGTCGGTGGGTATCGATGACGATACGGCGATGTCCATACAGCAATATCCGTGCCACTGACCGCAAAACCGACTCTGGTCTGAAAATCCGGCCATGAGAAAGGCACGAAGGCCGGGCACCCTTTCCACGACCGGGGTTTCGGCCGGAGTCGTTCGGGCGGGGAGGGAAGCCCCTCCCAGACTCGCCCGCAGCGACTTCGCATGGCAGCCTGCCGCCGATTTCTTGCTCGAGCGGAAAGCGGAGGAGCCGCTATCTTTTCCGGCCGTTTTCTTTGCCGCTCATGATGAGTGCGCCACGGGATAAATCGTCACGCTTTGACGCGCGGGCTGACCACTCGGCAAGAGATGGGCGCCGATGCGCAAGCCGCCGCCCAGGGCATGGTTTTCCAGAGTACGGCGGGGATTCGGATGCAGCACGATGTCGAAAGCGAGCGCTTCGTTCATGTAGCAGCGCGCCAGACGCAGGAGGGCCGTGTGTCCGGGATTGCCGTGTAGACAGGATTGCAGACGCGCTTCCGGGAGATTTCTCAGGTGGATGCGGATTTTGCCGCTGACATCCCAGATGCGGTCGCCCAGCATCAGGTTGACGCCCAGTTCGCTGTTCGTCCGGCCCAGACGGCAATGCTGCGTTTTCGGGATGCGGGCCTGGCGCGGCACGCATTCCTCCACTTCGACTTGCGGCCAGCCGAACTCGAAGGCGAGATAGTTCGCCAATCCCCCGGCGGTGCGCGGCCCCGCGAGCAGTTCGGCGGCTTGCGGATGCGGGTGATCGGTGGGGCGCAGCGCCGGATACGCCTGTCCCATCAGGCTGTTCAACACCAGCTCCACGTCGGTGTCGGTGTGTTCGATCAGGCGGCGCGGATGGTTGTTGTGCAGATCGGCCTGACACAGATAATGCGTGAGCCGGTTGTTGATGATGTCGAGAAAACCCTTGATGACGCTCTGGTCGAAACGGGCTTCGTCCAGCAGCTCCTCGGTGTAAAGGGTGGGCAGCGGCCCCTGGGTGCTGTAGAGTCCGAAGAGCGTGGTTTCCAGCCGGTAGCGGACGGGCGCTTCGGTCTCGCCGTCCACGTCGTCCCCAGCGGGGACGGCCTCCTGCGTCAGCGCGCGGATTTCGCTGGACGGGTAGGCAAGCGAAAGCCAGGGCACGATGCGCACCCGCCGCCTGGCCTCTTCGGAATCCTGCCCTTCGCTTTCGTGCTCGAGCGCCAGGAGGCGTATCGCCTGGGCAAGCGAAAAGCGTTCCGGCGTTTCAAGGAGAGCGTTTTTTATTGAAGCTGTTTTTCGCCCATGCGCGGCGGCCATTCCAGGTGTTCTCCGGTTCCCGCGACTTCCAGCACGAGCCGCGCGTAGTTGTTGATGGCGGTGAAGCCGCCGAAAAAGCGTTCCAGCGCGTTGGCGAACAGATACATGCTGCCCAGCGAGCCAAAACTCGTGGGATCGATGACGAGCTTGAGCCGCCGCCCCCGGTAGAGCCGCCCCTGGATGAGGCGATCCTCTTCTTCGCTGGAAAATTCGAGAATGGCGTCGCAACAGCGCCGATTGGCGGCGCTGCGCTCCGGCACCGCGCTGTTGTCGCCGACGTAAAGCAGGAGCACGGCGCGCAAGAGTTCGGCGGAGGCTTGCGGCAGCAGGTTGGCGCTCCGGTGCGAGAGATAGAGCCAATGGTCCATGTCCTCGCTGGGGCGCGGCTGCATGGGACTGGGCACCGTGATGTTCTCGAAGACGGCCTGCGCCGGGGAATCATCGGTCGGCAGGCAGATGTCGCCCATGCCGAGCGCGTTGGGCAGATCGCGGTTGCAGCAGGTGAGCGCGACCGACAGCACGTGCTTTTGCAGGGCTTCCATGCCGCCCGCGCGGTTGGCGTACAGCGGCATCAGGCGGTGATCGGGCCTGCCGCCGTTCTCGACGCCCGGAATGAAGCGCACGCTATAGACGTAGGGCGAATTGACGGAACGCAGGTATTCGTAGGATTGATAATTTTCCGAGCGCCCATTCGGGAAAAGCCCGGTCACGCCGGCCACGCTCAGGATTTCCAGTTTTTTGGCCTCCTCGTCCTGAGGGTGAAGGGGGTATTCGATCCGCGTATGGTCGATGGTCATCGGTTCGGCGAAGGCCGGGAAAATGTTGCTGGCGCAGACCACGCCCAGGGCAAAGCTGTCGCGGTCGAAGTTCGGCACCCGCTCGAACGGGGGCCTGACGCAGAAGCTGATTTCCATCTCCTCCGACTGTTGGGCGCCCGGCAGGCGATCCAGACCTTCCAGTTGCAGGAAGAGCAGTTGCTCCGGCATGTAAAAGTAGCGGATGATTTCCATGTAGGCGCGATTGAGACGGCGGCCGAGCGGCATCCGCGGATCGCGCAGGGGAAAATTCCGCTGCCGCGCGGCGGAGGCGGGGAGAATGTGAACGACGCCGCCCATCTTGATTTCCAGGCGCTCGACCTGGCGCAAAAGCACGAAGAGCCGTTGCGCCGCCTCGCCGTGGTTGCCGGGGAGATTCAGCACCAGGGGCGCGAAACCCATCTTCGAGAGGGGGCCGCCGCGCAGACTCAGGGTGACTTTCAGCCACGGCGTTCTCGTGGGCAGCTCGGTACGCACCGCGACGATCCGCGCGGAAGGAACGACGATGTCATGATCGATGCTGTAGATGCAGGAGACGCCGTTGACCGGGCGGGACGCGATGCGCGTGCCGCCCGGAACGCGAAGGCTGCCGGAAAATCCGTCCTGTTGCGAGAAGCGCATCATCGCCATGGAGGGCAAAGGCAAGAGGGCTTGCGGAAACGTCCAGCGCAGCAGGTTTTGCAGGAGCCTGGGCGCGTTGCGGGAGAGGCGGTCGCGGATGCGCGCGCAGAGAAAGGCGGTGCCTTCCAGCACCCGCTCCACGTCCGGGTCGCTTCCCGGCCCCGCCAGCATCGGCGCCAGCGCCGGATATTTCTTCGCGTATGCCGCCGCGTCCACGCGCAGGGCGGCAAGCTCTTCCTGGTAAAAGTCGCTCATGACCTTATCGAAGGCGGGGGGCGGGGGGATGGGCGGTATCCTGGCGCGAGGGCGCGGCTCAGCTCAGATCCACCACGCAGCCGCCTTCCCCGTCCATGTCCAGCCGGGCCGTCGAGAATGGCGGCAGACCCTGTTCCTCGCGGCTGGCGGCCTCCGCCATGCCGGTGAGCAGCGCCCTGGAAAGACGCGGCAGAATGTGGAGATTCAGGATGTACTCGATGTTGCGCGCGCCGGTTTCCACTTCCGTGCAGCGGCGGGCGACGTTGTCCGTCACCGCTTCCGTCCATTCCAGCGTGATCTTGCCGTTGGCCTTCAACTGGGCCTTGATGCGTTGCAACTTCTGCCCGATGATGTCGCGCAGGGCGGCATCCGATAGCGTCAGGAAGGGCAGGATGGTCATGCGCCCGACCAGCGCGGGCTTGAAATGCCGGTTCAGCGTCGGGCGGATGGCGTTCAGCACCGCCTCCATGTCGGGTTCGGCCGTCCTGTCTTTCAGCATTCCCTCGATGATGTCGGAAGCCAGATTGCTGGTGAGCAGGATCACCGTGTTGCGAAAGCGTACTTCCTTGCCTTCGCCGTCCTGCAAGAGTCCCTTGTCGAAGACCTGATAGAACAGATTCATGATGTCGGGGTGCGCCTTTTCCACTTCGTCCAGAAGCACGACACAATAGGGCTGCCGCCGCACGGCCTCCGTCAGCGTTCCGCCCTCGCCGTAGCCGACGTAGCCGGGCGGCGAACCGATCAGGCGGCTCACCGTGTGCTTTTCCTGGAACTCGCCCATGTTGACCATGACGATGTTCTTCTCCGAGCCGAAAAGCTGTTCCGCCAGCGCCAGCGCCGTCTCGGTCTTGCCCGTGCCGGAAGGCCCGGTCAGGAGAAAAACGCCCAGGGGCCGATCGGGGTCCTTCAAGCCCGACTTGGCCACCTGAATGCCGCGGGACATGGCTTCCAGCGCATAATCCTGACCACGGACCCGGCGCGCGAGGGAGGCTTGCAGCTCGGTCAGCATCTGGGCCTCGTCCCGGCCGAGACGGCCCGCCGGGATGCCCGTCCAGTCCGCCACCACGCGGGCGATGACGTCCGGGCCGACCTCGGAAAAAAGCAGGGGGCCGGATTTTTGCAGCGCGGCCAGCGCGTCGGCGGCCCGTTTCAGGGATTCCCGGGCGGATGCCTCGTCAGGCGGGGCCTCTGTCTTTTCGGCCTCGCCGCCACGGGGGGAACCCAGCGCCACGCGCAGGGCCTCGCGCGCGGCGATGAGGGCACGCACGGCGGCCTGCTCGGCCTTCCAGCGGCTTTCCAAGGCATCGCGTTCCTGCAGGGCGGCCTCACGCGCCTGAAGGAGTTCGGCGAGCTTTTCCTCATCGATGGGCAACAGATTGTCGCGGTCGCGTTTCAGACTCTCGATGCGGCGCGACAGCCCGGCGGCTCTGGTTTCGACGTCTTCCAGAACGCCGGGCCGGGCCGCGAGCGCGACCTTCACCCGCGCGCAGGCGGTATCGAGCAGATCCACGGACTTATCCGGCTGAAAGCGTCCGGCGATGAAACGGTCGGCATAATCCGCCGCGCATTCGATGGCGGCGTCGGAAATGATGACGCCATGCGATTTCTCATAGGCCGGCTTGATGCCGCGCAGGATCTGCCGGGTGTCTTCCACCGACGGCTCGTCGAGCGCGACCAGTTGGAAGCGGCGCGCCAGCGCGGCGTCCTTCTCGAAATATTTCTTGTATTCCTTCCAGGTGGTCGCCGCGCAGGTGCGCAGTTCGCCGCGCGCCAGCGCGGGTTTCAGGAGGTTGGCGGCATCCGACGTGCCCGCGCTGCCGCCCGCGCCGATCAGGGTGTGGGCCTCGTCGATGAACAGCACGATGGGCGTGGGGCTGGATTTGATCTCGTCGAGCACGCCTTTCAGCCGGTTCTCGAACTCGCCCTTCATGCCCGCGCCCGCCTCCAGCGCGCCCATGTCCAGCCCGATCAGGCGCACGCCTTTCAGGGTTTCCGGCACCTCGCCGGCGGCGATTTTTCCCGCCAGCCCTTCCACCAGCGCGGTCTTGCCCACGCCAGGCTCGCCCACCAGGATCGGGTTGTTCTTGCGCCGCCGCGCGAAGATGTCCATCATGCCGCGGATTTCCTCGTCACGGCCGAAAACCGGATCGAGCCGGCCTTCCTTGGCCTTGGCCGTGAAATCCTCGCAATAGCGGGAAATGAAACCGCCATCGGCTGTCGCCATGCCGCGCGCCGCCATCGGGGAAGCCGCGCCGGCGGCCTCGAACTCGGAAGCCTTGGGACGGACGACGCGATAATCCTTCAGGGTCGCTTCGCGCGAAAAACCATTCAGGAGGCCCTCCGCGCCGCCGGAAAGGTAACGCCCCGGCTTGACCAGGACGGTCAGGAGCGCCGCGCCGGAGGTAATGGAAGCGCCGCCCAGTTCCAGGCTTGCCACGAGCCAGGCGTCCTGCAACATGTCCAGCAGCAAGGGCGAGAACACGGGCTTGCTCGCCGAGCCGCCCGACAGCCCTTCGACATCCGCGGTGAAGGCGGCCATCAGACGCGCCGTCTCGCCGCCGCCTTGACGAATCAGCAGGGACAGCTCGCTCGACGGGTCCTCCAGCGCCTTCAGGAAAAAGTGCTCGACCGTGACCTCGCGGTGCCCCATGGAAACGCACAGACCGGCGGCATTGTTGAGGTAGATGCTGGCTTGCCGTCCCAAGTGGTCGAGCAAGGCGCGGATAGCGATGCTAATCATGAGGACTCCTTTTTTCAGTCACGCTCGATCGTGGTCGAACGCGCTTCGGAACGGCATCGCCCACGCCGCGGGGAAACGGCACGACGGCGCGGTAGACCATCCGGCGCAAGGGCGCGGAGGGACGGCTGGCCATCGGCGGGAACCGGAAGGCGCGGGGGAAGAAAAAAGGGGGGAGAAACTTTCCCCCGCTCGAGGCTTTCTCAGGCCTTCCAGTCATCCACGAACTCGATGTTGCCGTCGTTATAGGTCCACGTGATCTTGGAATAGGTGAAGCTCACCTCCTCCATGTCATGGTAAGGCTTGCCTTCGGGCAGAAAGGTCAGCGGCGTGTATTCCCGCGCATTGACGATGATGGCTTCTTCGAGCTTGATGGTGAAATATTTCTCTTCCGTGCCGTCGGCCTTGATGCGGTAATAATCCAGCGTCACCTCGCACTGCTCGCCGGTGCAGACCGCCTTGAAGAGCTTGGGCGAGGCGTTGTCCTTTCCCTTGGTGATGGTCAGCGGCTGATGGATGCGTTGTCCGGTGGGCAGCCCCGTATGCGTGTCCCTGGGGATTTCCACGGCGTGTTCCGAACCATAGACCAGGATGCTGTCCTTTTTGTCGCCGCCTTGCGGGCAATCGCCCTTGATGTCGCCCTGGGACTTGCCTTTGACCTTCAGATACGCCGTCAATGCCATGATGAACCTCCTGTGAAAAGAGAGCATGAAAAAGGATGCCGCGCGCTTGACCCACACACGGACATCCGGGGTGCAACGAACGCAAACGTCAGGACTTGTCGAGTTTGCCGACCAGGGAGAGGGTGAAATCCGCGCCCATGTACTTGAAGTGCGGCCTCGCCTTGATGCTGACCGAATACCAGCCGGGGTTGCCCGCCACGTCGTTCACCTCGATCGAGGCCATGCGCAGCGGGTGGCGGCTGCGGACGTCCGGCTCGGGGTTATCCATTTCCGTGACGTACTGGCTGATCCACTTGCCGAGTTCGGATTCCAGGTCGCCGCGTTCCTTCCATGTGCCGATGTGTTCCCGCTGCATGACTTTGACGTAATGCGCCAGACGATTCATGATCATCATGTAGGGGAGCTGGGTGGAGAGGCGATAATTGGTTTCGGCTTCCTTTCCTTCCTTGGTGTTGGCGAACTCCTTGGGACGCTGGCACGAATTGGCCGAAAAGAAAGCGGCGTTGTCCGACCCCTTGCGCATGGTGAGCGCGATGAACCCTTCTTCCGAAAGCTCGAACTCCCGCCGTTCGGAGATCAGCGTCTGCGTGGGGATGCGCGTCCGCGTCTCGCCGTTTTCCTCGTACTGGTGCAAGGGCAAGTCTTCCACCGAGCCGCCGCCCTGCGGGCCGATGATGTTGGTGCACCAGCGGTATTTGGCAAAGCTGTCCGTCAATTTCGTGCCGAAGGCAAAGGCCGTGTTCCCCCAGCAATAATCCTTGTCCCTGTCGACGATGGTTTCGGTGTAGTTGAAGGTCTTGGCCGGATTGTCCTTGGCCGAGTAGGGCAGACGCAGCATGAACTGCGGCATGGTCAGTCCGACCGCGCGGGCATCCGCGCTTTCGCGGAAGGAACGCCACTTGGCGTACTGCGGCTGCTCGAAGATGGATTTCAGGTCCTTCAGGTTGGGCAGTTCCGACCATTTCTCGATGCCGAAGAAGTCGGGCGCCACGGCGGAAATGAAGGGCGCGTGCGCCATGGTGCCGACGGAGGCCGCGTAACCCAGCAATTCCATGTCCGGCGCGCTGGGCGAAAACTCGTAGTTGGCGATGATCCCGCCAAAGGGCTGACCGCCGAATTGACCGTATTCCGCCGTATAGACGTGCTTGTACAGACCGCTCTTGGTGATTTCCGGCGCGTCCGAAAAATCATCCAGCAGATCCTGCTTGCTGACGTTCAGAATTTCCACCTTGTTGTTCTGCCGGAAATCGGTGCGATCCACCAGGAATTTCAGCGAGCGCCAGGACGATTCCATTTTCTGGAAATTGGCGTTGTGCACGACGGCGTCCAGTTGCCGGGAAATCTGCGCGTCCAGTTCGGCGATCATGTCGTCGACCAACTGTCCGGAAACCTTGGTGTTCGTCCGATCCGGCCTGGCGATGCCCTTGATGAAGGCGGCCAGTCCTTCCTTTGCCATCGAATAGGTTTCATCTCCGGGGCGCAGCGAGGTTGCCGCGATGATCTCATCCAGGAGCGAGCCTTCGCTCGCGCCGGCGGATGCCGTTTCCTGCCGTAAGGCTTCGTCCGCCATGCTCATTCCCCTTTCCCGTCGTCGTCGAGCCCGAGTTCTTTCAGAATCTTCCCGCGCGCCTGCGGGTCATCGACCAGCGCCTGTACCTTCTTGCGGAAATCCGGCGTATTGGCCAGTGGACTCTTGACCGCCTTCAATGCCTCGCGCAGTTCCATCAATTTCCTGAGCGGCTCGATTTTCTGCACCAGTTGATCCGGCTCGAAGTCCTTCAGGCTGGAAAACGAGAGTTTCACCGCCAGCTCGTCCCCCTCGTTGCCGGAAAGCGTGTTGGGCACGGTTACATCCAGTTGCAGGTTTTGCGCCTTCAGCACATCGTTGAAATTATCCTTGTCGACTGCCACCGTGGGGCGATCCTCCAGCCCCCGCTCATCGTGGGCCTGCGTGAAATCGCCGACCACCAGGAGCTTCAGGGGAAGTTCCACTTCCGCTTGTGAATCACCCGTCGCGGGCTTATAGACGATATTGACCCGCTCTTTTGGAGCGACAGAGCCTTCTTTGGCCATGAGACATCCCCCCCTTAAAACACGGCGCATGGAATCCATTTATTATACTTCTCAAAGTCCTGTGACAATCAAGCGTTTTTTGTATTTGTATATATGTCCTCGGTTCAGAGGACAGGGTTTCAGAGGACAGGGTTCAGAGGACAGCGGTTAGAGAGGACAGAAGACAGTTTCAGAGGACAGGAGATAGAGGACAGAAGACAGATGAGTTTGCGGCGCTATCGCGCCGGGGGTGATGGAAAAACCGGGCACGGGTCAGAGGACAGCGGTTTGAGAGGACAGAAGACAGATAAGTTTGCGGCGCTGTCGCGCCGGGGGGGATGGAAAAACCGGGTGCTCGGGTTCAGCGTCGGGTTGGGCGAGCAAAGCGACGTGTCCATCCAGACGGTGGCGTAGGGGACGATGGCAATCGTCCCGTGGGCGGACAGATCGCCCTCCGCCTCGACGACTCCGGTCACATCCCCCTCCACTGCCCAATCGTTCAGTCACCCGCCCTGCCGAAGCTCGCGGTATTTCAATCATTGACTCTGCTTTGTTGGGAGTCCAGAAGACAGCGGCCAGAAAAAAAAGAGGACAGAGAAACCAATCGCTCGGTTTTCTGTCCTCATTCCGGCGCGGAGCGCCGCGTTCTTTTTTAGAATCTGTAATTCACCTTGATACCGCCAGTGACGCCTTCACGCTGGCCCCAGTAGCCTTGAATGCCAACATCGACCGTCAGCGGGGTCTTGGCGAGCGGG
>JAITAJ010000174.1 GCA_031284185.1 Accumulibacter sp.
CTGTGGCTTCATCGCCATGTTGGTCACGAATATGCTTGATGGCCCCGCGATTCAGTGAATGCGAATACCCGGCCAACTCCGGCGCGTCCTGTTCCAGCTTGCCGCCCAGGTCTGTCCAGAACACCGCCCGCGCGTCCGTCGTTCCGTTCCACAAGGAAAGCGCCCCGTCCGCTTCCGTGACGTGTTTCCAGCCTCTCGGCGGCTGCGCGGCCAGCGCCCTGATTCAGCCCTTCCCCCGTCCCTTCCGCCGCCGCGAAGTTCACCTTTCGCTTCTGGTACAGCGCTTCCGGCATCATCCCCATCTGCGCCGCTCGAACGGCGTAGTAGGCGGAGTACAAGGTGGCGTAGCCTTCGCTCACGTCCTTCGTGAAGCGACCGAGGGCGTTCATCTCATCCAGAATCGATTGTTTCACCGCTTCCCGGCTGGCCCGGAACACCTCGTCGCCGTCCTCTTCGGAAATCAAGCGCTCGATGTCGGCCTTGAGTTCGCTGGCCGCGCCGCTCTGCATGTACTCCTTCGCCTCGCGTTGCGTCCATCCTTCCGGAGAGACCCGCAAGTCCTGGATCAGCGACGGCGAGTTTTCCACGGGGACGATCCGCGCGGCGTATTCCTCCACCGGAATGGCGATATCTCCGCCGGTCTGTGCCGCGTCCGCGATCTGCGCGGCCACCGAGGGCGAGACGGCGGCCAACGGTTCGGCCAGGCCCGATTGCGCCAGCGTCTTGGCGTCGATGTAGACGTGCGTCACCGGGCCGTCTTCGGTCGCCGCGGCGATGAATCCCTCGAAGGTCTCGGGGGATCGCTCCGCCACCTTGCTCACGGCAATGAGCTGGTTGATTTTGGAAAGGGCTTCGGCTCCGGATTCGGCGCGTTCGGCCTGGACTTCCTCTTTCTCGAAACGCGCCAGCACCTTGCCGACGCCGCCCATCACGGCGGCTTGTCCGCCGCCCGCGAAGAGCGTCGACAGCGCCGTTTGCAGGGCCGCGTCCGGGCGCTCGGGCAGGTAGTCGACAACGGAGTTTTCGGGTTTGAGCACCGCCCATTCGTTCATGTCTTGCAGGTGCGTCGCCAACTGTTCGCCGCCCTGTTCCTTGACGAGGTATTCCAGCGCCTTGCGGGGAATCTGGCCGGGTTTCAGCAAAGAGCGGATATGGGCTTCGTCGAGTTTCGGCGGCAACTGGAATACAAAGCGGCGATACGTGGCGGCCGGATCGTGGCGGCGGACAGGTTCTTTCCAAGTTCAAAGCCGTGTTCCGCCTGCGGGCACAAGTTGGAAGCATTACCCTTGTCAGCGCGCGAATGGACGTGCCCAGAATGTGGCGCACACCACGACCGTGACGTGAGTGCCGCCATCAACTTGAGAAATCACGCCGTGAGTTCCACTGTGCCCGCCTGTGGAGAGGAAGGCTCTGGCTTAAGCGCCTTGCCCTCGTGGTAAAACCGGGACGAAACCGGCCTCGGCGAAAAGCAGGAACCCAACGGTGAATCCGCCCATGCGCAGAAATGCGCAGGCAAGAGCAGGTTGGCATAGGTCGGAAGAACGGTTCACGATCTGAAACACACATTTGGAAGGCGACTCAAGGCGGCGGGCGTGCCGGTCGAGGGTCGGCAGGTCTTGTCGGGCACAAGTCCGGCAGCGTGACGACGCACTATTCTGGATTAGAACTTGCCGCGCTGACCAAGGAGGCGAACAAGGTATCCGCTTCGTACAGCAGCGCGCCGGTCTCGACCATTTTAAAGAGAAGAGCGGCATGAAGTCCCACAAAAAACAAGGCCATTCTGTAATGAATGGCCTATAAATCCTGGTATCTGGTCGGGGCGGCGAGATTCGAACTCGCGACCCCTTGCACCCCATGCAAGTGCGCTACCAGGCTGCGCTACGCCCCGACAGGACGCGATTATAACCCAAGCACATGCTTTGCACTCGAATTCGACGTATTTTCCAGGGGCTCAGGCACGAAACACATCCGCGACGCCTGATTCGTCGTGGTCTGGCGCTTCGCATGTCGGCCAAGAGCGGTCTTTTCCGCCGGACGGCATCACTTGCCGACGGACGGCGCGCACCCTGCGGAAAGATTGCCGGCGGCCTGTTTTTGAACGGAATTACCAGAGCTTCCACCACGGCTCGGGCCGATCCAGCCCGCGTGTGTAATAAACGCTGTTCGGAAAATTCTTGCGCATGACGCGCTCGGCGTCATCACGCAGATCGTTCATGCCAAGCAGATCGTAAGCCTGCACCATGATGAACAGCGCTTCTTCCGTGGCGGGCACGTCGGGATATGACTTCACCGCGTACTGAGCGCGGTTGATGGCGGCCAGGTAGGCGCCGCGCCTCATGTAATAACGCGCGACATGGACTTCGAGCTGGGCCAGCGCGCCGACCAGGTAAGTCATGCGCTGTGTGGCGTCCGGCGCGTACTTGCTGTTCGGGAAGCGGGTGACCAGCTCGCGAAAGGCGTTGAACGACTCGCGCGCGCCCTTGGGGTCGCGCTCGGTCATGTCCTGCTGACTGACGAGGCCCATCAGGCCCAGGTCCTCATTGAAATCGATCAGTCCGCGCAGGTAATAGACGTAGTCGACGTTCGGGTGGTTCGGATGCAGCTTGATGAAACGATCGCAGGCGACGAGGGCGGATTCCTTCTCGCCGGATTTCCAATAAGCATAGGCCAGGTCGATCTGCGCCTGCTGTGCGAAACGGCCATACGGGAAACGCGATTCGAGCTTCTCGTAATAGCCGATGGCCTGTTCGTAGGCGCCCTCGTTGAGCGACTGCTTGGCTTCGGTATACAACTTGTTGGCCGACCAGCCGGAGGTTTCGTCCTTGACCTCGGGCAGCAATCCGCAAGCGGCGAGGAACATGGTGACGAAAAGGACCGCAGTTGTCGCTAAACTACGCATGATGAACGTCCCAGATGAAAAAATCGGCGCAGGCCAGAGCGTTGTTCGAGAGCAAGGCGAAGAACGCGCCGATTATAGCGCAAACTCTTGCCGGGCTTCGCGGATACCGGACGGCGATGGCGGCCTCCGCCTCGATCTCGGACTGCTCAGGTGCTGGCCGCGGCATTCGCGCAGCCGCTTGCAGGTCTGGATTCGGGATGGACGGGTGCGGATCGACGGCGAGGTCGTCCGCGAGCCTCGGCACAAGCTGAGAGGCGGCGAGTTCATCGAGCTGGACGAAGCGCCGGATGAACGCGCGCTCGCCCCATGCCCGGAGGCGATCGCCCTGAACGTCGCGCATCAGGACGAGGCGATCATCGTCATCGACAAGCCGGCCGGACTGGTCGTGCATCCGGGCAACGGGAATTGGAGCGGCACCTTGCTCAATGCCCTGCTGCATCATGATCCATCGCTGGAGAGGGTACCGCGCGCCGGCATCGTACACCGGCTCGACAAGGACACCAGCGGACTGATGGTCGTCGCCCGCACGCTGGAAGCGCAGACCGATCTCGCGCGCCAGCTTGCCGCGCGTACCGTCAAGCGCCATTACCAGGCCCTGGTGCGCGGCGACGTCGAGCGCGGCGGCACGGTCGACGCGCCGATCGGTCGCCATCCGGCGCAGCGCACGAAGATGGCGATAGTCAGCCGGGGCAGACCGGCGCGCACGCATTACCGTATCGTCGAACGTTTCGTCGATTGCACGCTCATCGAATGCGCGCTGGAAACGGGGCGGACGCACCAGATCCGTGTGCATATGGCGTCGATCGGGCATCCGCTGGTCGGCGATCCGGTCTATGGCGGCGGCGTCGGGCGTGTGCCGGGCGGCCCGCCGTTTCCGCGTCAGGCGCTCCATGCGTGGCGTCTGGGGCTGATACACCCGTCGAGCGGGCGGTCGATGTTCTGGAAATCCGAGCTGCCCGAGGACATGCGTGAACTGATCGCCACCGCGCGCCTGTCGGCCCTCGCCGCTCGCGCCGGGGAGGGGGACGGGAACCGGGCCGGGAATCACGCGCGATGACCATAGCGACGAAGATGGCGATCGACGGCCCCGACTGGATCGTTCCCGGCTGGCCGGCGCCCGCCGGGGTCGGCAGCCTGGCCACGACCCGACGGGGCGGCGTCAGCATCGGCGTGTACGCCGCGCTCAATCTTGGTGAGCACGTGGGCGACGATCCGGCGGCGGTTGCCGTCAACCGGGAGATCGTTCGGCGGCGGATCGGCGCGCGGACGGTCTGGCTCAGGCAGGTTCACGGCGCGCGGGTGATCGATGCGGCGGCCTGTGCCGGATCGTTTCCGCCGGAAGCCGACGCGGCTTTCACGCGGCAAGCCGGCGTGGCCTGCGCGGTGATGACCGCCGATTGCCTACCGGTACTGTTCTGCGATGTCGATGGAACGGTCGTGGCGGCAGCGCACGCCGGGTGGCGCGGCCTGCTCGCCGGAGTGCTGGAGGCGACGGTCGCGGCGATGGCGGCGCCTGGCCGGGAATTGATGGCCTGGTTCGGTCCGGCCATCGGCCCGCAAGCGTTCGAGGTCGGCGCCGAGGTGCGCGAAGCGTTCGTCGGCGCCGATCCAGACGCCGCCGCCGCGTTCAGGCCGACCGGCGGCGGCAGATGGCTGGCCGACATCTATCTGCTCGCCCGGCAGCGCTTGGCCGGATGTGGCGTGACACGTGTGTTCGGCGGCGGCTCATGCTCGGTGACCGAGACGGCGCGTTTCTTTTCCCATCGCCGCGACGGGCGAACCGGACGCATGGCGTCGCTGATCTGGATTTCAGAAGACAGCGGTTTGAGAGGACAGAAGACAGAGAAACCGAGCGCTCGGGTTCAGAGGACAGCGGCTTGAGAGCAACCGTGTTAGCCGTCAAGCGTTTTCTGCGAACCAATGGGAATTGTTTTTCAGCATGGTATTCATGAGGGTCAAGAGTTTTCTCATGCAGGCGACGAGAATGACTTTGGGTGGTTCGCCGGCCTGCTCGAGGCGATCAGCAAAAACCCGGGTGACTGGAGTGCAACGCCGTGCCGAGAGAGCCGCCATGTACAGGGCCGCTCGCCGTTCGGCGCGACCGCCCCAGACGAAGCGTTTCCCGCGATGCTGGCCGCTGTCGTTGGCCAGGGGTGCCATGCCTGCCAGCGCCGCGATCTTGCGGCGGCAGAGCGTGCCCAGTTCCGGGCATTGGGCCAACAGAGTCAGCGTCGTCACCTGGCCGATGCCTGGGATGCCGCGCAACAGGTCGTCCTTGACCCACCAGACCGCTGAGGCGCGTAGGCATTGGTTCAGATCCTCATCCTTCTCGGCGATACGCTTCTCCAGCCAGGCAATGGGCGCCTTCAAGTCTTTCTGGACCTTTTTCGAGACGATCCACTCGAGCCGGAGAGACTCCTGGACGCGCATCTCGGCCCGTTGGCGGCGTCGGTTGAGCAGATCGTCCAGGGCACGTGTCTCGTCATCCTCGAGCGGACGCGCCTCGGGCCGGATGCCACGCGGGCAAACGCCGCCAGGATCATGGCGTCGACCC
>JAITAJ010000208.1 GCA_031284185.1 Accumulibacter sp.
CGAATGCGGCGGAAGTGTTCTTGCGGTCGAAGGATCGTCGTACCGCGCCGCCATTGCGCAATCAAGGACACGTGATTTGCAGAATGTCACGGTGGTTTGCGAGAGATTCGACCGGCTGCAAATCGAGGGAAACTTCGATGCGGTCACGCTGATCGGTGGTCTGGAGTACGCTGGGTTATTCACGCCGAGAGAAAATCCATCGCAAGACATGCTTACGCGCGCAAGGTCATTTCTGAAACCCGATGGCTGCCTCCTCGTAGCCATCGAGAACCAGCTTGGGCTCAAATATTTCGCGGGCGCGCCGGAAGACCATCCAGGGCGTGTTCACGCTATTGCAGAGCATAGACGATCAAAGCGAAGTGAATGAAAGCTCGGAACGTCAAGTCGAGTTTCTCGAAACGGGAGAAGATTCGGCGAAAGCCTTTGAGTCGGCGAAATAGACGTTCAACTTCGTTGCGGCGGTGGTACATGGCACGGTCGTATTCCCAAGCCGTGATCCGGTTTCGTTTCGGGGGCACGGCAGGAAGATACCCGAGATCAAGCGCCAGTTGTCGTCGGCTGGGCGAGCGCTCAGCAGCACGCCGGCGATCTGCGCTTCCTGTCGGGCGTCGTCGAGGCGACGTGGCGCGAGGTCGACTGGGTCTTCTTCGGCATGATGCCGGAAGGACTCGATCCGCGCGCGGTCGAGTTTCACGACTACGTTCGCGATTTCGCCGCCTATCCGGCAAAGCTCGCCTCGCTCGACCTCGATCTGGCGGTCGCCCCGCTCGAACAGCACCCGTTCAACGAAGCCAAGAGCAATCTGCGCCTGCTCGAATACGGCGCGCTCGGCTGGCCGGTGATCTGCACCGACATCTTCCCCTACCGGACGGACGATCCGCCGGTCACGCGGCTTGCCAATGAGACCGCCCAATGGATCGAGGCCATCCTCGAGCGCGCCGCCGAACCCGACGCGCTCGCCAGCGAAGGGGACGCCCTGCGCGCGTGGGTTCAACGGCACTACCTGCTGGAAAACCGTCTGGACGACTGGCTTGCCGCCCTTTTACCCTAGCCTCTCAGGAGCTTCCCATGTGTTCTTCCGGGTCTTTCCCGGAAGAACGCGCGGTTCTTGTCGATCACGGAGGGAGCGCCCGGAAGCTGCCGGTCACACCTCGACGCACCAGCCATGCGTGTCCGGCAGCCGCCCGTACTGGATGCCCTGCACGGTATCGTAGAGTTTCTGCAACACCGGCCCGCAGCCATCGGGATCGCCGGTCTTGATGACTCTGTTTCCGCGCGTGATCTCGCAGACCGGCGTCACCACCACGGCCGTGCCGCAAGCGGCGATTTCCGCGAAGGTCTCGATTTCCTCGAACGGAACCGGACGCACCTCGACCTTCATGCCCAGATCGGCGGCGATCCGCTTGAGCGTGTCGTTCGTCACGCTCGGCAGTACCGACCGCGAATCGGGCGTCACGTAGGTGCCGTCCCGTTTGATGCCGATGAAATTGGAGGTGGCGAATTCCTCGACGAAGCTGTGCGTCTTCGCGTCCAGGTACAGCTCCACGGGGTAGCCCGCGTGCTTTGCCGACTCGTGCGCGTACAGGCTCGCGGCATAGTTGCCGCCGACCTTGACGTCACCCATGCCCTGCGGCGCGGCGCGGTCCCAGTCGTCCACGATCAGCGCGCGCACCGGCTTGAGTCCGCCCTTGTAGTACGGCCCCACCGGCATGACCATCACGAGGAAGGTGTACTCGTCCGCCGGCGCGACGCCGATCTGCGGCCCGGTACCGATCAGCAGCGGCCGGATGTACATCGACCCGCCCGTACCATAAGGCGGCACGAAATCCTCGTTCGCCTCGACCACCCGCCTGACCGCGTCCACGAACATGTCGACCGGCACCTGCGCCATGCAGGCCCGCCGCGCGGTACTGAACATGCGCTCGCCATTGGCTTGCGGACGAAAAACGCGCACCTTGCCGTCCTCGCACCGGAACGCCTTGAGGCCCTCGAACGCTTCCTGCCCGTAATGCAGACACGACGCCGCGATGTGCATTTTCAGATAGGGTTCCCCGGCGAACTCGAGCGCGCTCCACGCTCCGTCACGCCACACGCTGCGGATGTGACTCCGCACATCCATGTATTTGAACGTCAGACTGTTCCAATCGATGTTTTGCATGATTCTCGTGATCTCGCAGGGCGGACGAGTCTTTTGTTGAGGAGGGTTCAGTCTACGCTTTCCGCGGCGCGTTGCGCAAGCCTCGGGATGACCGCGTCCGAGCCGGGGAAAACCCGCCGGGGCCGTCCATGTGTCCGCTCGGCAGAACAAGACGATCCTCATCCCACCCGCCGCGCCGGATGGGGGCGTTCCCGAGACAAAGCACCACGGTCGAAGCGTTATGCCGCGGCGAGGGGCTTCCCGGTCGAAGCAGACCCAGGATGCCGCCGAGCATTATGGCGCTGTTGAAGCCGATGGCGTTCCGCGAGGTGCGTTCCAGCCGCCGTTTCAGCTCACGGGAGAGAGAACGCAGCTCGGCCAGCGCGCGGAGATCGTCGCCGGTACAGGTGACGTCGGTGACTTTGCAGGCGATGGCTGTTCCCTGACCCAGGGCGATGCGTGCAGCGAAAGGCGCGTTATCGCCCGTCAGCATGACGATGCGCTCGAAGCCCATTTCTCACAGCCGTTTCACGGTTTTCCGAATCTCTCCTTTCAGCGGATCGTCGATGCTAAAAACGCCCGTCAGGCAGCTATCGATGAAACGGGAACGGGTCAGGCATGACATGGCTCCTCCCGCGCCAGTTCCTTCTCCCGTGACGAGGCGACCCGATGATCGCGTGCCAGCAAGGTATAGATGGTCGGCAGCACGAACAGCGTAAACAGCGTGCCGACCAGCATGCCGGCAATCACCACGATGCCGATGGCGAAACGGCTGGCTGCGCCGGCACCGCTGGCGGACAGCAAGGGCATCAGGCCGACCACCATCGCCGCGGTGGTCATCAGTACTGGCCGCATACGGATCACGGCCGCCTTGCGCATGGCCGCCGACGGCGCCAGCCCTTCGTGCTTCTGGATGTCGTTGGCAAAGGACACCATCAGGATGCCGTGTTTGGAGATCAAGCCGATCAGCGTGACCAGCCCGATCTGCGTGTAGATGTTCATCGTCGCGTAGCCCAGCCAGATGGGTGCCATCGCGCCGCACACCGCCAGCGGCACCGTCACCAGGATGACCAGCGGATCGCGCAGACTTTCGTACTGCGCGGCCAGCACCAGATAAATGACGACCAGCGCAAACAGGAACGAGACGATCAGGCGATTGCCCTCCTTGACGAACTGGCGGCTATCGGAGAGCCAGTCGATCTGTGCGCCGGGCGGCAATGGCTGGTTCTTGAGAAAGTCCACCGCCCGGCCCATCGTGACGCCCGGCATCAGCACCGCCGAGAGCGTGACCGCGTTCATCTGGTTGAACTGCGGCAGTCGATTGGCTTCGGGCCGCACTTTGACGTCGACCACGGTAGAGAGCGGCGCCAGCTTGCCGGAGTGCGTCCGCACGTAGTAACCGGACAGATCTCCCGGCGCGCGGCGTTTGTCCCGCGGCGCCTGGGCAATGACGTCGTAGGAGCGGTCGAACCAGTTGAAGCGGTTGATGGTGTTCTCGCCGACCAGCGTCGCCAGGGTACCGGCCACGTCGCGCATACTCACCCCCATCTCGCCGGCCTTGGCCGCGTTGATCGACAGGCGCGCCTGCGGGCTGTCGAAGGCCAGATCGCTGTCGACGTAGGCAAACAGGCCACTCTCCCACGCCGCTCCCTTGATGGCTTCGAGCGCCTGGTACAGCTCGGTGAAGCTTTGCGGCGCGCGCAGCACCATGCGCACCGGCAGGCCGTCGCTGCCAGCCGGCAGGGCCGCCGGCTGGAAGGCGGTCACCGACGCCCCGGTGATGCGGGCGGCTCCTCCGTTGAGCAGACCCTCGACCTCGCCAGCGCTCATTTCGCGCTTTTTCCAATCCTTGAGGTTGACGCCGCCAAAGCCGTCGTTCTGGCCGCCTGCGCCGTTCGACAGCCAGCCGCCGTCGTAGTCGGGCAATTGCCGGAACAAATCTTCCACTTCGCGCGCCACGCGCTCCGTGTACTCGACATTGGCATATTGCGGCGCCTTGATCTGTACGAACACGTAGCTCTGGTCCTCGCCCGGCGCCAGTTCGCGTTGCACGCCCAGGAACATCGCCACGATGCCCGCCAGTACCGCCGCGCAGACCAGCAGTACCACCGCGCGCGCGTGCAGCGTGCGCGCCAGCAGGCGGTCGTAGCGTTTCCCCAGGCCATGCATGACACGCTCGACGCACCGCGCCAGGCGTCCCTCGGACAGTTTCGCGGCGAGCATGAAACTGCTCATCATCGGCGAGAGCGTCAACGCGACGACGCCCGAGACGATCACCGCAGAGGCCAGGGTGAAGGCGAATTCCTTGAAGAGCGTCCCGGTCAATCCGCCCATCAGCCCGATCGGCGTATACACCGCCGCCAGCGTAAGAGTCATGCCGATCACCGGCCAGACGATCTCACGCGCGCCGTGGATGGCCGCCTTGACCGGCGAGCGCCCGTCTTCGATATGACGGTGGATGTTCTCCACCACCACGATGGCATCATCGACCACCAATCCGATGGAGAGCACCATCGCCAACAGGGTCAGCAGGTTGATCGAGAAGCCGAACAGCAGCATCAGCGCCGCCGCGCCGACCAGCGACAGCGGGATGGTAACGATGGGGATGATGACCGCGCGGAACGCGCCCAGGAAGAGGAAAATCACCGCCACGACGATGACCACCGCCTCCAGCAAGGTGTGCATCACCTCGTCGATGGAGGCATTGACGAAGCGCGCCATGTCGAAGCAGTTGATGATTTTCAGGCCGGGCGGCGCCGAGCGCTGCAAGTCCGGCAGCAGCGCGCCGATGCCGGCCACGATTTCCAGCGGATTACCGTCCGGGGTCGGCGAGACGCCCAGCGCCACGCCGCGTTCGCCGCCTTCCAGAAAACTGCTGTCGTAATTTTGCCCGCCCAGTTCCACGGCGGCGACGTCGCTCAGACGCACGATGCCGTTGCCGGTGCGTTTGATCGCCATGTCGCGGAACGCCTGCACGCTGCGCAAATCCGTGGCCGCGGTGATCGGGATCAGGGTGTCCTTGCCCCGCAAGGAGCCTGGCGCGGCCTGCACGTTGTTGGCGCGCAGCGCGTCGGCCAGATCCATCGCGGTGAGACCGCGCGCGGTGAGCTTGACCGGGTCGACCCACAGCCGCATGGCGAAGGTCTGCCCGCCGTACACGTCGACCGAGGCCACACCCGGCACCGAGGTAATCAGCGGTTTCGCCACGCGGAGAATGAAATCCGTGATCTCGGGAATGCTCT
>JAITAJ010000239.1 GCA_031284185.1 Accumulibacter sp.
GTCTTCTGTCCTCTGTCCTCTCCAAATTCTGCCCCCGAGCGCTCGGTTTCTCTGTCTTCTGTCCTCTCCAAGTTCTGTCCTCTGGTTTGCGTGAACGCCTGCTTGATGCAAGAATGGCGCCGCCCTTGATTTCCCGGAGACATGACATGCGTACCCCGCTCGCCCCTCGGGACGGCCTGTGCCGGCAGGCGCCGGAATCGGCCGGCCTCGGCGTGACTCGCGCCATCGGCGTCTCATGAGCCGCGTCCGCCTGTCCGTCCTGCCGTGCCTCCTGTTGCTCGCCGCCTGTGGCGCCGGGCAGAACGATCCCTACCCTTCCGGCGAGCGGGGCGGAAACATTCTCTATTCGGCCTTCACCGAGCGGCCCAGACACCTCGATCCGGCGCGCTCCTATTTCGAGAACGAGTTCGTGATCACGACGCAGATTTACGAGCCGCCCTTGCAGTACCACTACCTGAAACGTCCGTACACGCTCATCCCCGCGACGGCGCGGACCGTCCCCGAACCCGAGTATTTCGACGCGGCGGGGCAGCGTCTGCCCGCCGACGCGCCGCCGGAGGCGATACACCGCAGCGTTTACGAAATCCGCCTCCGTCCGGGAATCCGCTATCAGCCGCATCCCGCGTTCGCCGTCGATTCCGATGGAAACCCCGTCTACGGCGATCTCGACGCGGCCAGGCTCGCCGGCATCGACACGCTCGCCGATTTCTCGCGGACGGGCACGCGCGAACTCGTTGCCGACGACTACATCTACGAAATCAAGCGCCTCGCGCATCCGCGCCTGCATTCGCCGATCTTCGGCATGATGGCCGCGCGCATCGTCGGCCTGAAAGAGCTGGGTGAAGCCTTGCGCGAGGCGGCGAAAGACCTCCCGGAAAACGCCTGGCTCGACCTCGACCGCTTCCCGCTCGAAGGCGCGGCGCGGATCGACCGCCACACCTACCGCATCACGCTGGCCGGCAAATACCCGCAGTTCCGCTATTGGCTGGCGATGCCCTTCTTCGCCCCGGTGCCGCGCGAGGCCGACCGCTTCTACAGTCAGCCGGGCATGGCGGAAAAGAACCTCTCGCTCGACTGGTATCCGGTCGGCACCGGGCCGTACCTCCTTGCCGAGAACGATCCGAACCGCCGCATGGCGCTTTCACGGAATCCGAACTTCCACGGCGAGACCTACCCGTGCGAAGGCGAGCCGGGCGACCGGGAGGCCGGTCTGTTGGCCGATTGCGGCAGACCGCTGCCGCAGATCGATCGCGTCGTCTTCAGCCGGGAAAAGGAAAGCATCCCGTACTGGAACAAGTTTCTTCAGGGCTATTACGACGCCTCCGGCCTCGCTTCCGACAGCTTCGATCAGGCGGTGCGCCTGGACGTCGACGGCGGCGTGCTGCTCTCCGACGAAATGCGGGCGCGGGGCATCCGCCTCTTGACCCGGATGCGCGCGTCGATCTTCTATCAAGGCTTCAACTTCCTCGATCCCGTCGTCGGCGGCGGCGGGAAGAACGGCGTCGGTCAGGCGCGGGCGCGCAAGCTGCGTCAGGCGCTGTCGATTGCCATCGATCAGGAGGAATTCATCTCGATTTTCCTCAACGGGCGCGGCGTCGCGGCCATGAGTCCCTTGCCGCCGGGGATTTTCGGCCACGACGAGGGAGAGGCCGGGATCAACCCCGTCGTCTACGAATGGCGCGACGGACAGCCCCGGCGTAAATCGATCGAAGCGGCCAAAAAGCTGCTGGCCGAGGCCGGCTGGCCCAACGGGCGCGACGCAAAAACCGGCGAGCCGCTGGTGCTCAACCTCGACACCACGGGCGGCGGCGTGGACGACAAGCCGCGCAACGACTGGTTGACGCGCCAGTTTGCCAGGCTCGACGTTCAGCTCGTCATGCGGCCTTCCGACTACAATCGTTTCCAGGAAAAGCTGCGCGACGGCGTGGCGCAGATTTACTTTCTCGGCTGGAACGCCGACTATCCCGACCCGGAAAATTTCTTCTTTCTTTTGGCTGGCGGCGAGGCCAAGGTGCCGACCGGCGGCGAGAATATGTCGAATTACGTCAATGCCGAATACGACCGCCTGTTCGCCGAGATGAAGGACATGGACGACTCGCCGCGGCGGGCGGAAATCATCCGGCGACTGACGCGCGTCGCGCAGGAAGACGCGCCGTGGATCTTCGGCTTTCATCCGAAGGATTACGTGCTCGCCCATGCCTGGCTCCACAACCGCAAGCCGCACGACGTGGCGAACAATACGCTCAAGTACCAGCGTATCGACGTCACTGAACGCGCCCGGCTCCGGCGCGAATGGAACGCGCCGGTGTTCTGGCCGCTGGCGGTGATCGGCCTGGCGCTGGTGGCGGTCATCGTGCCGGCGGCGCTGGCGTATCGGCGGCGCGAGCGGCAGACGGTTTTCAGAGGACAGAGACTTGAGAAGACAGAAGACAGATAAACCGAGCGCTCGGTTTCCCCTCCCTCACCCGGCGCGAAGCGTTCCAGAGGACAGAGTTCAGGGGACAGAGTTCAGAGGACAGAGACTTGAGAAGGCAGAGGACAGAAAAACCAAACGCTCGGTTTTCCGTCTTCATCCGGCGCGTAGCGCCGCAAGCTCTTCTGTCTTCTGTCTTCTCAAATCGCTGTCTTCTGATTCTGTCTTCTGATTCTGTCTTCTGATATGTTCGCCTATCTTCTGCGCCGCCTCCTCTACGCGATCCCGATCCTGATCGGGGTGAATCTCATCACCTTCGCGCTCTTCTTCATCGTCAACACGCCGGACGACATGGCGCGTATGCAGCTCGGGGTGAAGCGCGTGACGCCGGAGGCGATCGAGAAATGGAAGGCCGAGCGCGGCTACGACAAACCCCTGTTCGTGAATACCGGCGCGGCGGGAATCGGCGTCGTCACCGAGACGATCTTCTTCACCAAGTCGGCGCGCATGGCCGTCGGGGACTTCGGGCGGGCCGAGGACGGGCGCGACATCGCGCGCGAAATCGCCTCGCGCATGGGGCCGTCGCTGGCCATCGCCGCGCCGACCTTCGCGCTCGGCCTGTTCGCGGCGGTGACTTGCGCGCTGCTGCAAGCCTTTTTCCGCGCCACACGGCTCGACTTCTGGGGCGTCGTGCTCTGCGTGGCGATGATGTCGGTCTCCGGCCTGTTCTACATCATCGGCGGTCAGTATCTCGTCAGCAAACTCTGGCGGCTGGTGCCGATCTCCGGCTTCGGCGAGGGATTGGACGCCTGGAGGTTCCTGATCCTGCCGGTGGTGATCGGCGTGATTTCCGGCATCGGTTCCTCGACGCGCTGGTATCGCGCGATCTTCCTCGAAGAGATCGGCAAGGACTACGTGCGCACGGCACGCGCCAAGGGACTCTCCGAAACCGCCGTCCTGTTCCGCCACGTCCTGAAAAACGCCCTGATCCCGATCCTGACCGGCGTCGTGGCGGTCATCCCGCTGCTCTTCATGGGTTCCCTGCTGACCGAATCCTTCTTCGGCATTCCGGGCCTGGGCAGTTACACCATCGACGCGATCGCCGCTCAGGACTTCGCCGTCGTGCGCTCGATGGTCTTCATCGGCTCGGTGCTGTATATTGCGGGGCTGATTTTGACCGATCTCTCCTACACTCTCGTCGATCCGCGCATCCGCTTCGACCGATGACTTTCATGTCCGCGCTCCCCGTCCTGCTCTGGTCCGACGTCCTGATCTGGCTGCTGGCGCTGGCTGCCGTGGCGCTTGGCGTTCTCTCGCGGCGCGATCCGCCGTCGCGGGCGATCTGGCGGCGGGTCGGCGCGAACCGTCCGGGAATGGCGGCGGCGACGTTTCTGGCGGCCTTCGTGCTGGTCGGCCTCGTCGATTCGCTGCACTACCGCCCACTTCTCGACGGCCCGCCCGGCCAGCCGGCGGTTCATGCCGTGGAAGTCCTCTCGGCGCTGGACGCCATTGCCGCGCCGCTGCGCCTGCGTCACGAAAAAACATATTCCGAACCGCTGGCGACGCGCGCCTATGCCAAGGAAACGGTGGAAGTCCGCGCCGCCGACGGCAGCGCGCGCGCGGCGCGTGATTTTCCGCGCCTGAAACACGGCGGCGCGCATCTGGGCAGCGATGAAGCCGAGCGTGGCGGCGACGTGCTGAAAAGAGTGTCGTCCGCCGTCCTTCTCGCCGTCGCGCTTTTCGCCGCGCTTGCGCTGGGAACGGCGCGTCTTCTGGCGCGCCGGGCCGGCAGCCGCGCCCGGCAGGCGTGGTCCGCGCTGTGGAAAGGAGAGACCGGATTTGCCTGGAACGCGGTGCTGATCGCGCTCGGCGTCCTGCTGCTGGTTCTGCTGCCGATTCTCGCGCTGTGCGGCGATTACCACGTCTTCGGCACCGACAAGGTGGGGCAGGACGTTTTCTATCAGATATTGAAGAGCGTGCGCACGGCGCTGGTGATCGGACTGGTCACCACGCTGGTGACCTTGCCGCTGGCGATCGGGCTGGGCATCCTCGCCGGCTACTTCCGGGGCTGGGTGGACGACGCGATCCAATACCTCTACACGACGCTCTCCTCGATTCCCGGCGTGCTGCTGATCGCCGCCGCCGTGCTGATGATGCAGGTCATCATCGACACCCACCCGCAATGGTTCGCCACCGCCGCCGAGCGGGCCGACCTGCGGCTGCTCTCGCTGTGTTTCATCCTCGGGTTGACCAGTTGGACCGGCCTGTGCCGTCTGCTGCGCGGCGAAACGCTCAAACTGCGCGAGCTCGAATACATCCAGGCGGCGCAGTCCTTCGGCGTCGCCGACCTCGCCATTCTCTGGCGCCACGTGCTGCCCAACCTGATGCACCTCGTGATCATTGCGCTGGTCATGGATTTTTCCAGTCTGATTTTGGCCGAAGCGGTGTTATCCTATGTCGGGATCGGGGTCGACCCGACGATGGTCAGCTTCGGCACGATGATCAACAGCGCGCGCATGGAGCTTTCGCGCGAGCCGGCGGTGTGGTGGTCGCTGGCTTCGGCGTTCGCCTTCATGTTCGCGCTGGTGCTTGCCGCCAACCTCCTGGCCGACGCCGTGCGCGAAGCCTTCGATCCGAGGGCGGGATGAAAGAAGAGTATCACCACAAGAGGCTTCTTTATTTTATAATCCCGAAATGCGTAATTACTTACGCGACACTTTGGCATAGTTACGTAACACGGCAACCCCTTTTTCGCTAGGGAGATCACATGAAGGTCAAGCACAAACTCATAACCATGGTCGGCATTGCTTTGCTGGGCATCGCAGCGGTCGGCGGTATCGGCATTTACAATTCGACGGGAGACGGAGAGACCCTGCGGGACATCAACGAGTCGCGCATTCCGAAGATCGAGGAATTGGGCACCTTGCAGTCCTTGATGACTGATCTCGTGCGGCGCGGCTACGAAACCCTCGCCATGAACGACCTGTCGTTTGAAGAGCAGGCCGTCGAACTCAAGCGGATTCACAAATCGTTTGCCTTGGCAGTGAAGGAAGCGCCCGAGGTGCTGCGGAAATTCGGCAGCCGCCCCATTCATCCCGATGGCAAACCGGTCTGGGATCGCCTCAACAGCCTGTGGGGCCCCTGGTTTGAATACGACAAGGCCTATTTCGACGCGCTGGACAAGGCAGTCGCCGCCCCGTCGCCGGAAGTCTTCCGCGTGCTCTATGACATGATACGCCAAGGCAACATAGCGCGTCGGACGCAGACGACCGAAATCCGGGAATCGCTGGAAAAGCTGGTGGAAGTCAACCGGAAGCTGTCCAGCGAGAGCATCCAGGCCGCCATCGACAGCAGTACCGTGGCGCTATGGGAACAGATCATCGTCGCCCTCGTCATCTTCGTCGTGCTGTTCGTGTTCGCCTGGAGTTCGCTCGCCGCCATCATCAAGCCGCTGAACAGATTCCGGGATGTGCTCGGCATCGTGGCCAATGAGCACGACCTGACGCAACGCATGAATCACAACATCTCCGATGAAATCGGGGAAATGGCCACGGCCTTCGACTATACGATGAAGGCCCTGCAAGGCGCTTTCAGCGACATCCGGGCACAGATCGAAAGCGTCGCCCGCTCGGTGGAAGCGCTCGCCGCCACCGCCAAGCAGGTCGCCACCAGTTCCCAGAGCCAATCCAGTTCCTCCTCCGCGATGGCGGCTTCCGTGGAAGAAATGGCGGTTTCGATCAATACCGTCTCCGCCAGCGCCACCGACGCGAAACTGCTGGCGCAGGAGGCCGGAAAGACCTCCGACGAAGGCGGGCAGATGGTCGAGCAGACTTCTTCCGAGATGACCGTCATCGCGAAGAGTGTCGGCGAAGCCTCGCAAGTCATCCAGACGCTGGGCGAGAATTCCGCGGAAATCTCCAATGTCGTACAGGTCATCCGGGAAGTGGCGGATCAGACGAACCTGCTGGCGCTGAACGCCGCCATCGAAGCCGCGCGGGCGGGCGAGCAGGGACGCGGTTTCGCGGTCGTCGCGGACGAGGTGAGGAAACTCGCCGAGCGCACGGCGCAATCCACCGGCGACATCAGCACGATGATCGGCAAGATCCAGGCTTCCGCCACCGACGCGGTGGACAAGATGGGCAAGGTGGTGAAACAGATGGAATCCGGTCAGGAGCACGCGCAAGAGGCCGGCAAGCGCATCCAGTCGATCCGTGTGGAAGCGGGCAAGGTTTCCGAGGCGATGGTGGAAATCTCCAATGCCTTGAAGGAACAGGGCGAGGCCAGCAACGACATCGCCAAGCACGTGGAATCCATCGCACAGATCACCGACGAGAACAACGCCGCGGCCGAAGAAACGGCAGCCAACGCGCAGCGTCTCGACGAACTGGCGAAGAGCGTCCAGAACACCATCAACAAGTTCAAGGTTTAACAGGGTTCAGAAGACCGAAGACAGATCGGTTTGGGCGCTTCGCGCCGGATGAGAACGAAAAACCAGGTGCCCGGTTTTTCGTCCCCACTCCGGCGCAAAGCGCCATTTGCTTATCTGTCCCTCTCAAAATTCTCTCCCCGGATATTCTGATTCCATTTCCAGAATGGAATGAATCGCACCCGGTTTTTCGTTCCTCACCCGGCGCTCCAGCGCCGCAAATTCATCCATCCTCTCTCACTGACTGTCTTCCGATATGCTGCTTTCCGTACGCGGCCTGCGCGCCGGTTTCGTGGCTGGACGGCGCGTGCTGGTGGCGGTCGACGGCATCGGTTTCGACGTGGCCGCCGGCGAAACGCTGGCGCTGCTCGGCGAATCGGGCTGTGGCAAGTCGGCTGCCGCGCTCTCGTTGCTGCGCCTCCTGCCGGCGGCGGGACGCATTCTCGGCGGCGAAGCGCGCTTCGAGGGGATCGATCTCATGGCGCTTCCCGAAGCCGACATGCGCGCCGTGCGCGGCGGCGGCATGGCGATGATCTTCCAGGAACCGGCGACCAGTCTCAATCCGGTGCTCACGGTCGGCCGGCAGATCGGCGAAGTGATCGAAAAGCGCCGCGAAGCCCTGGGACGCGCCGCCACGGCCCGCGCCCTGGAACTGCTCCGGGCGGTGGGCATCGCCGATCCCGCGCGGCGTCTGGGCGAATATCCGTTCCAACTTTCCGGGGGCATGAAGCAGCGGGTGATGGTGGCGATGGCGCTGGCCGGTGATCCGCGGCTCCTGATCGCCGACGAGCCGACGACATCGCTCGACGTGACGATCCAGGCGCAGATTCTCGAACTTCTGCGCGGCTTGCAGACCGAGCGCGGCATGGGCATGTTGCTGATCACGCACGATCTGGGCGTCGTCGCCCGGATGGCGCACCGTGTGGGCGTGATGTATGCCGGAGAAATCGTCGAGGAAGCGCCGCGGGAAGCCTTCTTCGGCGCGCCGCGCCACCCCTACACGCAAAAGCTGTTCGCGGCGCTGCCGGACATGGCGGATCGCGGCGCGCCTCTGGAAACGATCGCCGGGCAGGTTCCCCCGCTCGCCGCCATGCCCGCCGGCTGCCGCTTCGCCGCGCGTTGTCCGTCCGCCTGGGAGCGTTGCCGGATCGAATCGCCGGTGTGGACCGATCTGGCGCCCGGCCACCGCGCGCGCTGCCATCTTCTCGAAGAAAGTCGTGAGGAGCCGCCCATCCGCACCCGCGCGCATCCGCCGGTTTCCGATGCCGCCATCCCCCCGTCCGGCCAGCGGCCGACCCAGGGGAAGCTACTCGAAGTCGACGGTCTGCGTGTGCATTTCCCGATCCGGCGTGGTCTCTTGCAGCGCGTCGCCGGTCACGTGAAGGCCGTCGACGGCGTCTCGCTCGAACTCGCGCGTGGACGCACGCTGGCCTTGGTCGGCGAATCGGGCTGTGGCAAGACGACGGTGGGCAAGGCCATTCTGCAACTGATCCGGCCCACCGATGGCCGGGTATGTCTGGACGGCAGGGAGCTGACCGGCCTGTCGCGTCGCGCGTTGCGCCCCTTGCGGCGCCAGGCGCAGATGATCTTTCAGGACCCTTTCGCCTCGCTCGACCCGCGTCTGTCCGTTGGGGAGATCATTGCCGAGGGCATGGGCGCGTTCGGCGCGTTCCCCGCGGTGGCCGACCGGACGGAAGCCGTGGCCGCGCTGCTGCGTCAAGTCGGACTCGATCCCGGAGCGGCGTGGCGCTATCCTCATGAATTCTCGGGCGGGCAGCGGCAGCGTATCGCCATTGCCCGCGCCCTGGCGGTGCAGCCGGACGTCGTGATCTGTGACGAACCCACGTCGGCGCTCGACGTATCGGTGCAAGCGCAGATACTCAACCTGCTCGGATCCTTGCAAGAAGAGCTTGGGCTGGCCTATCTCTTCGTCACCCACAATTTCGCCGTGGTCGAATACCTGGCGCACGAAGTAGCGGTGATGTATCTCGG
>JAITAJ010000269.1 GCA_031284185.1 Accumulibacter sp.
CGCCAGCTCATCTGTCTTCTGTCCTCTCAAATCACTGTCCTCTGAAACTGTCTTCTGTCTTCTCTAGCCTCTGTCTTCTGAAACTGTCCTCTCAAATCGCTGTCCTCTGAACGCATCCCAGTCTTCGCCGAGCAGTTCGACCGGGTGCGGGGTTCGCTCGGAGCCGTTGCCGCAGTTCAGTGAATCCGCCGGACAATACTTGTCGCATCCCCAGCAGATTCGCTCGGGGTGTTTGGGATGCAAGGGAATCTTTTTCACCATGATCGCTTCAGGACGACTCAGAACGACGACGACGCGCCATGAGCGGCGAACGCCGCCCACGGGCGACCGGAACGCGGCGCCGTCACCCCGGATGCCTTGCGCGTGGAATCAAACGCCGCGCCCCGCTTTCGGTTCACGCGCGAGCCTCACGATTTCCGGCAAGGCCACGGCTGCGCGTTCCGGCAGGTAATGGCGCACCACGTCACTCAGCCGCGTGCGCGCCGGGTTGATCTCGACCGTCGGAACACCGGCGCGCACCGCCCGCATCACCGGCTCGGCAATGTAGGGAAACACGGCGGTCGTGCCGACGACGAAGAGCATGTCGAAGCCCCGCTCCAGCTCGCGGTATAGACGTTCGAGCGCGGCGCCGGGCAGCATCTCTCCGAACAGCACCACCCTCGGGCGCACGATCTCGCCGCAGCGCGCGCAACGCGGCGGCACCGCCCGGTCGCCGGGATCGGCCTGCGCTCCACAATGCGCGCAGTAGCGCTCTTCCAGCGTGCCGTGAATTTCGATCACTTCGGAACTGCCCGCTCTCAGGTGCAGACCATCGATGTTCTGCGTCAGAACCACCACTTCGCAACGCGACTCCAGAAGGGCGATCGCTCTGTGCGCGGCGTTCGGGCCGACTCCGTGACAGTTGCGCTCGATCTGCGCCAGATATTTCCACGTGATCTCCGGACGGGCCGCCAGGCATTCGCCGGACAAGGCGTCTTCGATGGCCAGGCCGTCCTCCGTCTCGCCGTCGTTGTACAGACCGCCGACGCCGCGGTAGGTCGGCAGGCCGGAATCCGCCGATATTCCCGCTCCGGTGACGAAAAGAACACGACCCGCCTTGCTCAGTTCTCCGGCAATCTTGTCAATCATCGTAAAATCAACTCCGGTCTGGAATACCGCTCGGAAACAGAGGACAGCCATTCAGAGGACAGAAAAACATGGCGGCGCGAAGCGCCGCGTGGCTGACTGCCCTCTCCATTTTTCGCCCTCCGGATTCTACCGCGCGCGCCGGTAGCGCGTCGAAACCGCCCGATGTTTTTCTGCTTTCAGCCGCGGAGCGCTCCGGTGTCCGGGCTTGACGCGCAACTTCCCGGCCCGTGGTTTCGCGCAGGCCGACGGCGCCGATCGCGGCTTGAGCGTATCTCGACGGTGAATCACGCCACGGACGTGATATGATTCGCGCTTGGCACTCGGGACGTTCAACCGGGCACTCCGGCGACGGGGGCATCCCGGTCAGGAAAACGGATGAAGAAACGATTCAATTCCCTGATGCTCAGCCTGGTCTGCGTCATCTGTTGTCTCACTCTGTTGCTCGCGGGTTGCGCCGGCGTCGCGCCGCCTTCCGAACGCTCCCGTTCGCGAGGCGATGTCCCGCCCGTTTCGGAGGACGGCGACGCCGGGCTGCGCTCCTCTTCCACGCTCGCGCCGGTTACGGCGCTGACCCCGGTCGATCTGCCGGAACGACCGGCGCTCTCGCGGGCGATCGATCTGACCCACGTGCCGGATGATCTGTTCGAGCGCATCCGGCACGGTTTCGCCATGCCGGAACTGGACGACGAACTCGTGCGCTACCACCAGCAATGGTATCTCGACCGCCCGGACTACCTGCGGCGCATGGTCGGGCGCAGCCAGCGCTACCTCTATCACATCGTCGAGGAGCTGGACAGGCGCGGGATGCCGATGGAACTGGCGCTGCTGCCGATGGTCGAGAGCGCCTACAATCCGATGGCCTACTCGCGCTCCAAGGCTTCCGGCCTGTGGCAGTTCATCCCTTCCACGGCCAGGCGCTACAACCTCGATCTGGACTGGTGGAAGGACGATCGGCGCGACATCCTTGCTTCGACCACCGCCGCGCTCGAATACCTGCAAATGATCTATGAACTGCACGGCGACTGGCATCTGGCGCTGGCTTCCTATAATTGCGGTGAAGGCGCCGTCGGCCGGGCCATCGAAAAAAACCAGGCGCAGGGACTGCCGACCGATTACCTCAGCCTGAGCCTGCCCGGCGAGACGCGGAATTACGTCCCCAAACTGCAAGCGCTGAAGAACATCTTCCGCGATCCGGCGCTGGTGGCCGAGCTTGAATTGCCGCAAGTGCCCAATCAGGCGTATTTCACCACCTTCACCACCGACTCGTACATCGACGTCAAGCTGGCGGCCAAGCTGGCCGAAATGCCGGAAGAGGAATTCGTCGCGCTCAATCCCGCGCACAATCGCCCGGTCATCAAGTCCGATACGCCGCTGGTGATCCCCGCCGAAAAGCTGGAGACCTTCGTCAGCAATCTGGAAGCCCACGGCGACGAGAACAAGCCGTTTTCCACGTGGCGCACCTACACCTTGCGCCCCGGCGACCGTCTGGAGAAGATCGCCTCGCGTTTTGGCATGAGCGTCGCCAGGCTGAAAACGCTCAACGGCATCCGGGGCAAGACCCGGCCCACTCCCGGAATGACGCTGCTGGTGCCCGGAGCCGGCAATGGCAATGACAGTGGCAAGGCCGGCGGAACGGCGGCCGCCCGGCCCGGGCAGTCGCCGAAGGCGCCGGCTGATTCCGCGCCGGAAGCGAAGCCCCGTCGCGCCGTCGGCGGACCGAAACCCCTTGCCGCCGCCAGAGCCGAGAAACCGGCCAGCCGGGCCGCGCCGAAAGTCACCCGTTACATCGTGCGCCGCGGCGACACGATCTATTCGATCGCCCGCCAGTTCAAGGTAGCCGAGGAAGCCCTGATACGCAGAAACCGCATCAGCCCGAAGAAATTGAAAGCCGGCACCCTGCTGACCATCCCGTTCGTCCAGAAGACAGAGAGCTGAATATCAGAAGACAGAGGTTTGAGAGGACAGAAATCAGAGGACAGAGGTTTGAGAGGACAGAAGACAGATGAGCTTGCGGCGCTCCGCGCCGGGTGAGATGGAAAAAACCGGGCGCTCGGTTTTTCGTCCTTCACTCGGCGCGAAGCGCCCAAACCAATCTGTCTTCTGTCCTCTGTCTTCTGACACTGTCTTCTGTCCTCTCAAACCTCTGTCCTCTGACACTGTCCTCTGAATGCCTTGCGATGAATCCGATTCTTCCGAAAGTCTTCGCTTGCGGCGCTCCGCGCCGGGTGAGATGGAAAAAACCGGGCGCTCGGTTTTTCGTCCATCACTCGGCGCGAAGCGCCCAAACCAATCTGTCTTCTGTCCTCTGTCTTCTGTCCTCTGACACTGTCCTCTGTCCTCTCAAACCTCTGTCCTCTGAGTGTCTTGCGATGAATCCGATTCTTCCGAAAGTCTTCCACGGGCTGCGGCCAGCGATCGTATGGAAGCATTTTGCCACGCTCTGCGCGATTCCCAGGCCGTCCAAGGGTGAAGCCCGGCTGCGCGAACACCTTCGGGCCTGGGCCGTGGCGCGCGGTCTGACGGCGGTCGTCGACGCGGCGGGGAACCTGATCGTGCGCAAGAACGCCAGCGCCGGCAGCGAATCGGCGCCCGGCGTGGTCTTGCAGGCGCATCTGGACATGGTGTGTCAGGCCAACGCCGATACGCCACATGATTTTGCGCGCGACGCGCTCGAACCCGTTCTGCGGGACGGCTGCCTGCTGGCCGAACACACGACGCTCGGCGCCGACAACGGCATCGGCGTGGCGCTGATCCTGGCCGCGCTGGAGGACGACCGCCTGACGCGCGGGCCGATCGAAGCCTTGTTCACGGTCGATGAGGAGTCCGGCATGAGCGGCGCGCGCGGCCTCGATCCGGACGCGCTCGAAGGCCGGCGGCTGCTCAACCTCGACACGGAGGAATGGGGACGCTTCTATCTCGGCTGCGCCGGCGGCATCGACGTAAACGCGCGGCGCGCGGGCCAGCCGGAACTTCCGCCCGACGCGCACGCCGCCCTGCGCATCGACGTGCGCGGTCTCGTCGGCGGCCATTCGGGCGTGAACATCCACGAAGGCCGCGGCCATGCCATCAAACTGCTGACGCGCGCGCTGCGCGCCATCGAGCGCCGCTGGCCCTTGCGCCTCGCCTCGCTGCGTGGCGGCAGCGCGAGGAACGCCCTGCCGCGCGAGGCATCGGCCATGCTCGCCGTGCCGCGCGAGGCGGTGTCCGGGGTGGCCGGTCTGCTTGCCGGATTGCAGGCGGTCTTCCGCGAGGAACTGGCCGGGATCGACGAAGGCGTCACGCTCTGCTGTACGCCCGGCGAAGTGAGCCGGGTGATGGGTTCGGCGGAACAGGCGGCGTGGCTCGCCGCGCTGCACGCGGCGCCCCAGGGCATTCGGCGCATGAGCCTGCGGGCGCCCGGTGTGGTCGAGACCTCGGACAATCTGGGTATCGTCGACCTGGCGCCGGAAGGGGGCGAATGTCACTTCCTGGTGCGTTCGCTGATCGACAGCGCCGGCGCGGCGCTTGCCGAGGAAATCGTCAGCCTGTTTACACTGTCCGGCGCCGTTGCCGAAATCTCGGGACACTATCCGGGCTGGGCGCCGAATCCCGCTTCCCCGCTCCTTGGCGTATGCCGGGAAGTCCATCGCCGCCTCTTCGGCGGCCCGCCGTCCGTCGACGTGATCCATGCCGGGCTGGAGTGCGGCATCATCCGCGGCAAGTACCCGGAGATGGACATGCTGTCCTTCGGCCCGACGATTCACGGCGCGCACGCGCCCGGCGAGAGCGTCGAAGTCCGCTCGGTCGAGCACTGCTGGCGCCTGTTGCGGGAGATGCTCGCGGCGCTTGCGGAGCAGAAGGCGTAAGGCGACAGCCATCCTTTCCGCGGATTCCCCAAAGGCAAGGGCCAACGACGCGGCCTTTGCCCTTGATACGCCCGTCTTCAGTGTTACGGTCGATCACCGGGGGATGCCGAGTATCGCCGTCATTCCAGGTTCCGTTCAAATGAAGCGATGAGCCGCTCTCGCGCGGCGAACCCGCGTGTCTTCGGTTCGGTGCCACATGGCGCCGACCGGGACGGCAGCGGCCTCGATCCGCTGGTCGACGCGCTGCCCGGCGCCGCGCCGGTTTGTCGACTCCCGGCGACCTGCCGCCGAAATTCCGGGCCAAGGCGCCCACGGGGGCCAAGCCGGGAAGTGAAATGTCGCCGATCCGTTACCGGGGTGGCCGCCCGCCTCCCCGGCGGGCATCGAGGAACATCGAAGACGCTCGATCATGCGGCGCGAAGCGTCGCTCGACCCGGCTGTCCTCTGAATCCGATTCAGAGG
>JAITAJ010000275.1 GCA_031284185.1 Accumulibacter sp.
AACGGATCAGTTCGGGCGCTTCGCGCCGGGTGGGGGCGAAAAGCCGCGCGCCTGATTCCAGAGGACGGAAGACAGAGAAACCGATAGCCCGGTTTTTCGTCCATCCCCCGGCGCGGAGCGCCGCGGACCCACCTGTCATCTGTCTTCTCAGAGCACCGTCCCTTCGAGACAGTCGAACCAGAACCGTTTGGTTTCCAGGTAAGCTCCGGCGATCATTTCCTCGGCTGAAAACGTCACTACCATGCTGGTCAATGCCATGAGAACCACGAAGGCGGCGATGGGCCAGCTCCAGGGTTGATGCGACACCGACCACGCGCTGCCGTCGTCCCATGCGGTCGCCCCCGTTTTTTTCAGCCGGTGATAGCTGTAGGCGCAGGTGAATAAACCGAGGAACGGCACACCGAACGCCATTCCATACATCAGCGTGCCAAAGGCGCGGCGCAAGGACTCCCCGTAGGGCAGACGCTCCCCATCGCGTTTTTTCACCTGGATCCCGAATATCCATTTCCCGGGTGTCGCGCCGAAGGTCGACAGACACGCGGCTTCGACGGGAAGCCACAAGATGGCAAGGAGGGGCGCCATGATGATGATCCGGTACTCGAAAACGTCATAGAGATGATTGAGCGACAACTTGACGAAATGACGTTCCCATTTTCCGAAGAGCTTTCGCATCAAGTCGAAGAATGGACATTCCCCGATCGGATAGAACAATAAGTAAAACAGAAGAAGCATGAGCGGGAGCATGAGCGGCACGGCAAGAAGCAGATAGTCCGTCATCCGCGCCAGAAAACGCCGCCACGGATGGAAGTTCATGGCCGGTTTCCGACGCGGCTCGGCGGACTTGGCCGACGCCTTCGACACCATGTCACGCGGTTCGCTCCAGCCGAGGACAAGCCCGATTCGTCGAATGACAGATTTATCAGGCGATGTCCGGGGGGGGGGGGGCTGGTTTTTCTCCGGCGTTCCAATTTCTTGATCTGACATCGGCTTGCTCCTGGCGCATGAAATCGCCGACGGAGCCGCCGACGATATGGGAATGGAATAAGACCTTGATTGACGGGATCGAATTTATCCCTCTGAAGCGTAAAAACATGACCATGAAGCATGATACATGGAAACGTCGCCGAAACAAATCAGATGAGTCTGTGGCGCTTCGCGCCGGGTGATGGACGGAAAATCGAGCGCTTGCTTCCCCTGTCCTCTGAATGGCCGCGAAGCGCCGCAAGTTCATCTGTCTTCTCAAATCCCTGTCTTCTGGACCGGCTTCAGTTGGCCCAACAATTCCGTTTCCAGTTTGATCCGGCTCTGGATATTGCCAAGGTCGCCACCCGTGATCAGGAAGGTATCCTCAACCCGCTCTCCCAGGGTCACGATCTTGGCGGTGTGGAGTACCGCGCCGTGGGCCGCCAGCGCGCTGGCGATAATGTACAACAATCCGGGACGGTCGGAGGCGCTGACCGACAGGACGAATTGCGCTTCCTTCTCGTCGTTTTCGATGCTCACCTGCGGCGCGATCGGGAAATGTTTCACCTGGCGCGAAACGCGCCCCTGCGAGGGTTGCTCGGGAGGCGTCTGCCGAATCAGGCGTTCCTTCAACTCGTGTTCGATGTAGCTGATCATGCTGCGATCGCTGCCGCGCCCGGTGACGTCGAGCATGATGAAACTGTCGAGCGCGTAGCCGTGCCTGGTGGTGTGAATGCGCGCGTCGAGGATGTTGTAGCCCGTCCGGCTGAAAAAGCCGACCATGCGGGCGAACAGGTCGCGCTGGTCCCGGATGTACGCCATGACTTCAATGCCGTCTCCATGCGGGTTGAGGCGGGCCTTGACGACGGGGAGCGCGGTGTCGATGCGGTAATGCAGGGCGCGCGTGTGCCAGGCGATTTCTTCGGCGGAGTGGCGCAGAAAATACACCGTGTCGAGCTGGCTCCAGAGCCGTTCGTGATCCGATTCCTGTATCCCGTGGTACAGCATCAGGCGCAGCGCTTCTTCCTGGCGCTCCTTGATGATCCCTTGCGCGGGCACCTGCCCGCCGCCCGAAAGCAGAAGGCGACGGGTCTGGTTGTACAGTCCTTCGAGCAACTGGCCTTTCCACGAATTCCAGACTTTCGGGCTGGTGCCGCGGATGTCCGCCACGGTCAGGAGATAGAGCGCGGTCAGATGGCGCACGTCCCCGACCGTCCTGGCAAACGCGGCGGCGATGCCGGGGTCGGCGATGTCCTGCTTCTGCGCGACGTTGGACATGAGGAGATGATGGCGCACCAGCCACACGATCAGTTCGGCATCCTCTTCCGCCAATCCGTGTTCGTCGCAGAATTCCTTGGCGTCCAAGGCGCCGAGTTCGGAATGGCCGCCGCCGCGTCCCTTGGCGATGTCATGGAACAGCGCGGCGACGTAGAGCAGCCACGGCTTGTCGAATTCGCTGATCAACTGACTACAGAACGGGTACTCATGGGTGAAGTCGGTGTCCGAGAAACGGCGCAGGTTGCGCAGCACCTGCATGATGTGCTGGTCTACCGTGTAGACGTGGAACAGATCGTGTTGCATCTGCCCGACGATGGCGCCGAATTTCGGCAGGTAACGGCCAAGGATGTCGAATTCGTTCATGCCTCGCAGCCCGTGCAACACGCCGCGCGGCTGCCTGAATATCTCGATGAAGCGTTCCCTGTTCAGCGGGTTCGCGCGGAACCCGTCGTCGATCAGCCGGCGCGCGCGCCACAACAACCGGATCGTGCGCGCGGTCAGTCCCTTCAGACCGGAATGCCGGCACATCAGCAGAAAGGCTTCGAATATGGCGTCGGGATGCTCGGTGAATACCTTTTCGCAGGTCACGTCGAGCAGTTGGCGCGTGTTCTGGAAGCGATCGTTGATCGGTCCGGGTTCGTGCTCGGGCAACGGAAACATCGCCGCGCCCATGTTTTGCAGCAGAATGGTATTCAACTGCATGATCGTCTTGGCGGTGCGGTAATACTCCTGCATCAACTGTTCGCTGGCGCGCCGGGTCGGCTTGTCCTTGAAGCCGAACCGTTCGGCGATCACCGTCTGGTAATCGAACAGCAGACGGTCTTCGTGCCGTCCGGCATGGAAATGCAACTGGATGCGCAGCTTTTGCAGGAAGCGTTCTCGCCGCCCCAGTCCCTGTTCTTCCTGATAGGTGATGAAGCCATGCCGCTTCAGATCCTGCCAGCTATTGCCGTAACCCGCCGCCTGCGCGATCCACAGGATCGTCTGCAAGTCGCGCAATCCGCCCGGGCTGTCCTTGCAATTCGGTTCCAGGCTGTACGGCGATCCCTGATATCGGCGATAGCGCTCGTCCTGTTCCACGCGCTTGGTGTGGTAGAAGGTCTGCGGGTCGAGCTGCGCCTTGAATTCGGAAAGCATCCGGTTGAACAGGGGATAGTCGCCGACGATCATCCGCGCTTCCACCAGCGCCGTCTGGATGGTCAGATCGGCCTGAGCTTCCTTCAGGCACTCTTCCACGGTGCGCACGCTGTGACCGATTTCCAGGCCGATGTCCCAGAACAGACCGACCAACTGTTCGAGCTGCCCGGCGCGCGCCGGGTCCGGAGCGTCCGGCAGAAGAATCAACAGATCGATGTCCGATGCCGGCCACAGTTCCCCGCGACCGTAGCCGCCGACCGCGCAGAGCGCCATGGTGTCGGAGAAACGCAGCTCGGTCCACAGTTCGCGCAGCGCCTCGTCGATCAGATGGCTGCGTTCGTACAGCAGACAGGCCGGATCGGGATCCGGGCTGGACAGATATTGATCGCGCAGCGCCAGCTGGCTCTTTCGGATGCGCGACTTGTGACGGCAAACGAGTTCGGAGCGGGCCGCGGAATCGAGCATCATCGGGTCATTCGGCCCAGTCGGGGGGTGGGCGCATACCGTCGGATACGGTGAGAACCTCGTGGCCGGTTTCGGTGACGAGGACGGTGTGTTCCCACTGCGCGGACAGGCTGTGGTCCTTGGTGACCACCGTCCATCCGTTCGCCAGCGCGCGGATGGACGCCTTGCCGGCGTTGATCATCGGTTCGATGGTGAAGATCATGTTGGGGCGCAGCACGATCCCCGTGCCGGGCTGGCCGTAATGGACGACTTGCGGATCCTCGTGAAAGCGGGCGCCGATGCCGTGGCCGCAGAATTCCCGGACCACGGAGAATCCGGCGCTTTCGGCGTACCGCTGGATGGCGTGGCCGATGTCTCCCAGGCAGGCGCCCGGCCTGACCCGGAGGATGCCTTTCCACAGGCACTCGAAGGTGACGTCGCAGAGCCGCCGGGCCTGGATGGAAACGTCGCCGACCAGGAACATCCGGCTGGTATCGCCGTGAAAACCGTTTTTTATGACGGTGACGTCGATATTGACGATATCGCCGTTCCTGAGCGGCTTCTCGCCGGGAATTCCGTGGCAGATCTGATGGTTGACCGAAATACAGGTCGATTTCGGATAAGGCTCGTAACCTGGCGGGGCGTAGTTCAGCGTGGCGGGAATGCCGCCCTGCACATCGACCATGTAATCATGGCAAAGCCTGTCCAGTTTTTCCGTCGCAACCCCCGGTTTCACGAACGGCGCGATGTAATCGAGCACTTCCGCGGCGAGGCGGCAGGCGAGGCGCATCTTTTCGATGTCGTCGGGCGTTTTGAGGATGATGCTCATGGGTTCGGGCGCAAACGAGTGAATCCCGGAGCATAGCGGATCGCGCGCGTCCAGGCAATCCGTTTCAGAGGATAGGGTTCAGAGGACAGGGTTCAGAGGACAGGGTTCAGAGGACAGAGGTTTGAGAGGACAGAAGACAGATGAGTTTGGGCGCTTCGCGCCGGGTGAGAACGAAAAACCGAGCGCTCGGTTTCTCTGTCTTCTGTCCTCTATCGTCTGTCCTCTGGACTCTGTCCTCCGGAACGTGCTCGATTTTTCCATCCCACTCGGCGCAAAGCGCCGCAAACTCATCTGTCTTCTGCCTTCTATCATCTGTCCTCTGGAACGCACTCGGTTTTTCCATCCCACTCGGCGCAAAGCGCCGCAAACCCATCTGTCTTCTGTCTTCTATCTTCTGTCCTCTGGACTCTGTCCTCTGAACCCTACTCCGGGCACTGGTTTTCAATGATCTGTCTCATCTTCGCGGCCTCTTGCCCGCGTTGCGCGTCGTCCAGATAATGGCGTTCGCCGTCGTCGCCGCGCAGACTCATCCGCTCGCCGGATTCCAGGGCGCGCAACTGCCGGCGGGCGTTCTGGCAGTTTTCGTTTTTTCGGGCGGCGGCGCGCTCTTCCTCTTGCGCCTTCTCGGCCTTTTCCTGGGCTTCCTTCCGCCGCTTGCGGAACTCCATCTCACGGTCGGCCAGCGATGGCTGCCGTGGGCCGGACTCCGGGGCGCCCGAATCGGTCTGCTTCTGCTGCTGAACCTGACCGATGGGCGGTTTGTCGGAAATCACCGTCTTTCCGTTCTGATCCTTCCACTGGTAGATCTGCGCGCTTGCCGACAGTGCCACGCATGACGCGGCGACAAGGGGAAGGAGGTATCGTATCGATCGCATGGCCGTCCTGACAAATGAAACACACTGTATAATACGTTTTTGTGACATCGGATCAAAGCCATGCGTGTCATTCAGAAAGCCTTGACTTTTGACGACGTTCTGCTGGTTCCCGCCTACTCTGCCATTCTCCCCCGCGATGTCCGCCTGCAAACCCGGCTGACGCGCAACATTTCCCTCAACGTGCCCCTGGTTTCGTCGGCCATGGATACAGTGACCGAGAGCCGTCTGGCGATTGCGATGGCCCAGGAGGGCGGCATCGGCATCATACACAAGAATCTTTCACCCAAGGCGCAGGCGGTCGAGGTGGCCAAGGTCAAGCGTTTCGAGTCGGGGATTCTCAAGGATCCGATTACCGTGCCGCCGAGTATGCCGGTGCGCGAGGTCGTCGAGTTGGCGCGTCTGCACAAGATTTCGGGGTTTCCGGTCGTGGAAGGTTCGCGCGTGGCCGGTATCGTGACCAACCGCGATCTGCGTTTCGAGACCAATCTCGATCAGCCCGTGCGCAACATCATGACCCCGCGGGAACGGCTGGTCACGGTCAGGGAAGGCGCCACCGTCGATGAGGGGAAGGCGCTGATCCACAAGCATCGCCTCGAACGGGTATTGGTGGTCAACGACACCTTCGAGCTGCGCGGGCTGATCACCGTCAAAGACATCATCAAGACGACGGAACATCCGAATGCGTGCAAGGACTCGCATGGACGCCTGCGCGTCGGCGCGGCCATCAGCACCGGCGCCGGAACGGAGGAACGCGCGGAATTGCTGGCCGAGGCCGGTGTCGACGTGATCGTGGTCGACACGGCGCACGGACATTCCCAGGGGGTTCTGGATCGCGTCTCCTGGGTCAAGCGGAATTTCCCGTCGATCGACGTGATCGGCGGCAATATCGCCACCGGCGAAGCGGCCAGGGCGCTGCTCGACCAAGGCGCGGACGGCGTCAAGGTGGGGATCGGCCCCGGATCGATCTGTACCACCCGGATCGTCGCCGGCGTCGGCGTGCCGCAGATCACGGCGATCCAGATGGTGTCCGACGCGCTCCGGGGCGCGGACGTGCCGCTGCTCGCCGATGGCGGCATCCGCTATTCCGGCGACATCTGCAAGGCGATCGCCGCCGGCGGGCATTGCGTCATGCTCGGCGGGCTGTTCGCCGGCACGGAGGAAGCGCCGGGCGAGGTGGAGCTGTTTCAGGGGCGTTCCTACAAATCCTACCGGGGCATGGGATCGATCGGCGCGATGGCCGGCGGCGCGGCCGATCGGTATTTCCAGGACAGTTCCGCCAACGTCGACAAGCTGGTCCCGGAAGGGATCGAAGGCCGCGTTCCGTACAAAGGCCCGGTGCTTGCCGTGATCTATCAGCTGATCGGCGGTCTGCGCTCCGCGATGGGCTATCTGGGTTGCGCGACGATCACGGAAATGCACGCGCGGGCGGCGTTCGTCGAGATTACCTCGTCGGGCATCCGCGAATCGCACGTGCATGACGTGCAGATTACCAAGGAAGCGCCGAACTACCATGTGGATTGAGCCGTTTCAGAGAATAGGGGTTTGAGAGGACAGAGGCATGGCCCGGAAAACCTTACACCAGAAAATCCTCATCCTCGATTTCGGTTCCCAGGTCACGCAGTTGATCGCTCGCCGGGTACGCGAGCAGCAGGTTTATTGTGAGCTGCATCCCTACGACGTCGGCGATGATTTCATCCGCGAATTCGGACCGTCCGGCATCATCCTCTCGGGCGGGCCGAATTCGGTGTACGAGGCGGAAGAATGGCGGGCGCCACAGGCCGTGTTCACCCTCGGCGTGCCGGTTCTCGGCATCTGCTATGGCATGCAGACCATGGCGCAGCAGCTGGGAGGCCGGGTCGAAAGTTCCGGCAGGCGCGAGTTCGGTTACGCCGAGATCGAGGTACGCGGGCATTCGGCGCTTTTCGACGGCCTCTGCGATCGTGTCGGCGGCGGATCGCGCCGTCTCGATGTCTGGATGAGCCACGGCGACAAAGTAACCGAGCTTCCGGCAGGCTTCAGGGTGATCGCCGCCAACGACGCCTGCCCGATTGCCGCGATGGCCGATGAAGGGCGCGGATTCTACGCGGTGCAGTTTCATCCCGAAGTGACGCATACCCCGCGCGGCAAGGAGATTTTTTCCCGCTTCGTACATGATATCTGTGCCTGCGGGCGCGACTGGAACATGCCGGATTACGTCGACGAGGCGATACGGAAAGTGCGCGCGCGGATCGGCCAGGAAGAAGTGATCCTCGGACTATCCGGCGGCGTCGATTCCTCGGTGGTCGCCGCGCTGTTGCATCGCGCCATCGGCGACCGGCTGACCTGTGTTTTCGTCGACAACGGCCTTCTGCGCCTCGATGAAGCCGAACAGGTGATGCAAACCTTCGCGCGCAACCTCGGCGTGAAGGTGATTCACGTCGATGCCGCGCGGCAGTTCATGGAGCGCCTTGCCGGCGTCACCGACCCGGAACGGAAACGCAAGATCATTGGCCGCGAATTCATCGAAGTGTTTCAGGCGCAGGCGGCGAAGTCACCCAACGCCAAATGGCTGGCGCAAGGCACCATCTACCCCGACGTGATCGAATCCGCCGGCTCGAAGACCAGGAAAGCGCATACCATCAAGAGCCATCACAATGTCGGCGGACTGCCGGAGACGCTCGATCTCAAGTTGCTCGAACCGCTGCGTGAGCTGTTCAAGGACGAAGTGCGTGAGCTTGGCATTGCGCTGGGTCTGCCGCCTGGCATGGTCTATCGTCATCCCTTTCCCGGTCCGGGGCTTGGCGTGCGTATCCTCGGCGAGGTCAAGCGAGAGTATGCCGACCTGCTGCGTCAGGCCGACGCCATCTTCATCGACGAATTGCGCGCCGCCGGCTGGTACGACAGGACGAGTCAGGCTTTTGCCGTTTTTCTTCCGGTCAAATCGGTCGGGGTGATGGGGGATGGGCGAACCTACGACTACGTGATCGCCCTGCGCGCCGTGCAGACGCAGGATTTCATGACCGCGCACTGGGCAGAATTGCCGTACAGTCTGCTCGGACGTGTTTCCAACCGTATCATCAACGAGGTCAAGGGAATCAATCGCGTGGTCTACGACATCTCGGGAAAGCCGCCGGCAACAATCGAGTGGGAGTGATTCGATGTCTCGTACTGTCTGGTACCGAACAGTAAGAAAACCACGTAAGCCCGCGTCACTGCGGGCTTTTTTGTTGTTTGCGTCTGGTAACACCATGCACGACAATGCACCGGCAAGGAGTTATTTTCAATGGTACTTTCAATGGTATTATTTTCAGGCGCCCGGAAATTCTGGCCGATACCATTCATTGATGATGCAGAAATTCATGGTATCGAAATCGTGAAGCTCTAGGCGTTGTAAGGGTGGGAGAACAGGCCCGTGTGTCGACGCCGGAAACGATTCTCGCGCGCCGGCGCGGGCGGCCCGTGGGGAGCCGCAAGGACCGCCCGAAGATACAGACCGCCATCCGCTTCGATGCCGACGTGCTGGAGGGCCTGCGCGCCACGGGCCGGGGTTGGCAGACGCGGGCGAACGAGGCGCTGCGCGAGTGGCTGGAAAACCATCGGGTGGCGTGACGGTGGGCCGCCGGATCGTGATGCTGCACAGCTTCATGAAGAAGATGGGCAAAACGCCGCCCAACGAACGACGGATTGCCGAAAAACGATTGAAGGAGTTGAAAATTCAAAACGCCACCTCCTCACGTTCAACGGCACTCGCCACGTCCAGGCGACGGCGGCCCATATCGACGGACTGCACGCGCCAATTTTTGCCGTCCAGCTTGACAGGGTTCAGAGGACAGCGGTTTGAGAGGACAGAGGACAGAGCTTGGAG
>JAITAJ010000315.1 GCA_031284185.1 Accumulibacter sp.
TAGAGGATTTTGCGGCGCGTAGCGCCGGTAAATCATCTGTCTTCTCAAGCCTCTGACCTCTGTCCTCTGATCTCTGAGATATGACGGCTCCTTTCGATTGGCCGGGACGCACCCGGCTCGTCCGCGCCGGTCTGTCGACCCGTGTCGATGGCGGGCGCGCGGTCAATCCGCCGGTGGTTCGCGCCAGCACCATCCTTTTCGACAGTGTTGCGCACCTCAAGGACGTCCGCCGCCGGCGCAACGATGAGCGCGTGCTGTCCTACGGCGCGCGCGGCAATCCGACGGCCTACGCGCTCGAAGACGTGATTACCGAACTCGAAGGCGGCTATCGCACGCGGCTGTTGCCGACCGGCCTGGCCGCGATCACCCAGACACTGCTCGCCTGCCTGCGCCCCGGCGACCACGTGTTGATCACGGACGCGGTTTACGAGCCGGTGCGCCACTTCGCGCGGCAGTTCTTCGAGCGCTTTGCCATCGATTATTCGTTCTACGCCGCCGATGGCCGGAACGTGGAAGCGCTGCTGCGCCCGCAGACGCGCCTGATCTACGCCGAATCTCCCGGTTCGCTGGCCTACGAGATCGTCGACCTGCCGGCGCTGGCCCGCCTGGCGCATTCCCGTGGCCTCCTCCTCGTTGCCGACAACACCTGGGGCGCGGGCTACCTGTACCGTCCGCTGGCGCTGGGCGCGGACATCGTCGTTTCCGCGCCGACCAAGTACCTCTCCGGGCATTCCGACGTGGTCATGGGCGCGGTGACTACCACACAGGCCGCGTGGGAACAGATCAACCGTTCGCTCGACGCGCATGGCATGACCGTCGGCCCCGACGACGCCTGGCTGATTCTGCGCGGATCGCGCACGCTGGCGGCGCGCCTGCCGGTCCACGCGGCGGGCGCCTTGCGCGTCGCGCGATGGCTGCAAACGCAGTCCGCCGTGGCGCGGGTTTTCCTTCCGGCCCTGCCGGGCGACGTCAACCATGCCCTCTGGCAGCGCGACTTCTCCGGAACCAACGGCCTCCTCTCCTTCGCCCTCGAGGATTCGACGGAATCCGCGGCGATCCGTCTCATCGACGCGCTGCGCCTGTTCGGCATCGGCGCCTCCTGGGGCGGCTTCGAGAGTCTGGCGATGCTATCCGACATGCGCCAGGCGCGCACGGTGTCCGACTGGAGCCGCCACCCCTTCCTGATCCGTCTGCACGTCGGTCTGGAAGACCCCGGCGACCTGATCGCCGATCTCGAACGGGCGCTGACCCGAACCGTGGGCGTTTCCACGCAGTAGGAAAAGAAAGACTCACCGTTTGACAGTGCCGTCGACATGCCTTACCGTTTCGCCGTCGCTATCCGCGCTCACTACGATATTCGGCGCGCTGGCCTACACGAAGCCCCGAAAGGGGCTTTTATTTTTATTTCCGACTCTGAAAAAAGACAGCTCATATGGATCGCTACGCCATCTTCGTCGATGCCGGCTATTTTTTTGCCGCCGGCGCTCAAGCCGTTTTCGGCAACCACACCTTGCGCAAGCAAATCGCCCTGAAATCGTCCGCCGCGATGCTGGCCGATCTCTGCGGCAAGGCCGCCGCGGCGGCCGACAATCTCCAGCTTCTGCGCATCTATTGGTACGACGCCATGCCGGGTCCGCGCCTCTCTCTGGATCAGACGGGGCTTGCCATGCTGCGCGGCGTCAAGTTGCGGCTCGGCGCTCTCAGCAATGCCGGCGAACAGAAGGGCGTCGATTCCCTGATCGTGACCGATCTCATCGATCTGGCCCGGAATCGAGCCATCGCCGATGCGGTCGTGGTCGCCGGAGACGAGGACTTGCGCATCGCCTTCCAGGTGGCGCAGTCATTCGGGGTTCGCGTACACATCCTCGCCGTCGGCGATCCGTCGAAAAACGTCAGTAAGGCTTTGCAGATGGAAGCCGACTCCGTGACCGTTCTCGATGCGGCCTGGCTCGTGAACTATCTCGAATGCCTCCCCGCGACGCCGGCGCCGGAGTTCACCGTCGCGGAGACTCGGGTTTCCGCCGCCCTCCTTTCCGCGCCGATGGCCCGCATGACGGCAAGCGATGAAATCGACAGGGCCGCCGATGGGGTCATCCAGGAAATATTGGGAAGCATCACGCCGGAAAAACTGGAGCAGTTGGTTCAGCATCTGGCGGCCTTGAACACCGTTCCCCCGGAATATGACAGGCCCCTGAAGAAAAAGGTATCCATCGCGCTTTCCGACAGGCGCTTTTCCAGTGCCGAGAGTCATCATATCCGCCAGTTGTTCGTGCGCGCGGCAAGAAACCGCTCGGGCCTCGACGAAGCCGGCTGATCTGCCGTCCACCGGAAACCGGCCTGACGATTCGTCAGAGCTTTTTCAGGTATTCCGGGTCGAAGATGCGCTTGCCATACGTCTTGACCGTATAGAGCGTGGAGACGGGATTGTGTCCGTTGGTGCGATCCTTGGTGACCAGCGTCGTGACCAGCGCGTCCGAATGCCTGGTAAACAGCGAATCGTGCCCGACGCACAGGCCCATGATGACGTTGAGTTGCGTCTTTTCCGCGTTGAGCAAGCGCGCCTGGAGGATCGGGTTGCAACAAGCCTCGAAGGCATCGCGCTGGATCTTGAGTTCGTCCGGGATGCCGATCTCGGCCTTGTCGATCGAGCCGACCTTGCACAGCACGGTATGAGGCGTCATGCCCGCGAGGCGGAGTACCTTGGCGAATATCTTGGTTTCCTCGATCAGGCCGAAGCAGGACGCGATGCCGACGTGCCTGGCCTCGATCCGCCGGGCGAAGGCGATGATTTCCTCGACGCGCGAAATCTTGCAGTAGTACAGCCCCTCGACCTCGGCGGCGGCGCGCGCCACGCGCGCGTCCCGCGAATCACCGCGATAGATTTCCCGCGTCTCTTCGATGCGCTCCGCGTCGACCGCTTCGGTCAGGCAGAAATCAGGAAACTTCTTGTTGCGCCGATAACAGTGCAGTTGCCCGCACTCGGAGCAGGACAGCTTGTCGATTTTCTTGGCCATCGTCGGACTTTCGTGTCGTGTGAAGGGATGGTACGGCGTTTTCGGCGCCGGGCCGGGAGCCATGATAATCGCGGGAGGAGGAATCTGTCCGTTTTTTTGCCCGGTGAAGACATTTTCCCGGCGCCATTCCCGTTCGATTCCCGGAATCGGAAGAGAACGCGGCTTTTCCGGGCCGGTTTCGTCCTCCCGGCATGCAAAAAAAAAGCGCCACGAGGTCAATGTGGCGCAAAGAGAGGAAGCCCAAGCGAAGTTACTCGACGTCTTCGTCGATCCTGGAATCACCGACCGGCGCGTCTCGATCCTTCGCGATGATACGAATCACCGCCGCCAGAAGGAGAGGTAGTCAAACGCGCAGTGGATTCCTGTCATTCCCGCCGTGGCAATCCGGGCGGCCGGCGTACCGGCCTCCGGCGAATGGCCGGCAAGGTTTGAGATTCCCCGAAAAAACATGATCGACCTCCTCTTTCAACGGAATGTGCCCACTGTAGACTTCATCGATCCCGGCGGGAACGAATTATTTTCGATTAGCATATTTCGGAAAACAGCGGTTTGAGAAGACAGTTTCAGAGGACAGATTTCAGAGGACAGAGATTTGAGAGGACAGAAGACAGAGGAGCTTGCGGCGCGGGGGCGCCCGGGGGGGGTGGAAAAAACCGGCCTGGGGGTTTTTTCCACACACCCGCCGCGGCCGCGCCGCCAAAACCGCGGTCAGGGGTCCCCCA
>JAITAJ010000324.1 GCA_031284185.1 Accumulibacter sp.
TCGCGTGGTCGGCGAAGCGGGCAAGCCGCAGACCCTGCCGTACCGTCAGAAGATGACCTTGCTCGACGTGATGATCGCCGTCGGCGGGCTGACCGATTTCGCGGACGGCAATTCGACGAGGCTGCTGAGAACGGCCGAGGGCGACAGGCAATACGGCGTGCGGGTGGCCGATCTGATCAATCGCGGCGACGTGTCGGCCAATGTCGACATGAAGCCGGGCGACGTGCTCATCATCCCGCGAAGCTGGTTCTGACGATGGGCGCGCGTGGCGCGTCCGCGGGCGCGGTGCGCTCTTGCGGCCCTTGAAGAGACAATCGACCGATGGATGAAATTCTCCGCCAGGTGACTCTCGTTCTGAGGGGCATGTGGAAGTATCACTGGCTTGGCCTGCTCTGCGCGTGGGTCGTCGCGCTGGTCGGCGTCGCCGTGGTCTTTCGCATTCCCGACCGCTACGAGGCGTCGGCGCGGATCTACGTCGATACGCAATCGATATTGAAGCCGCTCATGCAGGGGCTGGCGATCGAGCCCAACATGGATCAGCAGATCATGATCCTGAGCCGCACGCTGATCAGCCGGCCCAACGTCGAGAAGCTGGTGCGCATGGCGGACCTGGATCTGAACGTCAACAACAAGGCGGACATGGAGACGCTGATCGATGATCTGATGAAAACGCTGACCATCAAAAGCACTTCGCGGGACAATCTCTACACCCTGGCCTACACCGATCCGCAGCCCGACCGCGCGAGGCGTGTCGTGCAGTCGCTGGTGTCGATTTTCGTGGAGTCCAGCCTGGGCAACAAGCGCAAGGATTCCGATTCGGCCAAGAAATTCATCGACGATCAGATTCTGGTCTATCAGAAAAAGCTGGAGGACGCGGAGAATCGGCTGAAAGAATTCAAGCTCAGGAACATTTCCACGCAGACCGGCGGCGGCAAGGATTACTTCGGGCGTTTGAGCGAGATCGGCGAGGAACTCGAACGGGCCAAGCTCGAACTGCGCGAGGCGGAAAATTCCAGGGACGCGCTGAAAGCCCAGCTCGCGGGCGAGGTGCCCCTCCTGTCGGACGAGGCGTCCGAAAACGCCAAGAGCCTGTCCGTCCCGGAGATCGACGGGCGCATCGACGCGATGAAGCGCAATCTGGACGGCCTCTTGCAGCGTTATACCGACCGGCATCCCGACGTCGTCGGAGCGCGCCGGATGATCCGGGAACTGGAAGAGCAGAAGCGCGAGGAACTCGCCGCGCGCAAGAAGGCCGCCGGGTCGAATCCGGCGGTGGCGGCCAATACCAATCCCGTGTATCAACAGTTGAAGGTTTCGCTGGCGGAGACCGAGGCCAGCGTGGCATCGCTGCGGACCCGCGTGCTGGAATACCAGAACCGCTACAACCAGTTGAAGGATTCCATGAAGATGATTCCGCAGATCGAGGCGGAACTGGTGCAGCTCAACCGCGATTACGACATCCACAAGAAGCAGTACGAGAGTCTCGTGGCGCGCCGGGAGTCGGCGACGATTTCCGGCGAGATGGACGCCTCGACGGCCGCCGTCGATTTCCGCCTGATCGATCCGCCGCGCGTGGGGTCCAAGCCGGTCTATCCGAATCGTCTGGTCATGCTGCCGATGACCTTGCTGCTGGCGCTGGCCGCCGGGTTCTTCTTTCCGTTCGCGGCGAGCCAGCTCAGGCCGGTTTTTTTTGATGCCCGCGCCTTGCGGGAGATGAGCGGTCTGCCCTTGCTGGGCGTCGTTTCGAGAAAGCTCTCCGAAGCGGACGCTCTCAGGGAGAAGAACTTGCTGCGCCTGTTCGTCGTCGGCGCCCTGGCGCTCGTCGCCGCCTATGGCGCCGGAATGGCGCTTCTGATCTATTTATCGGCCCGTACTGCTTGAGGAGCAAGGATGAGTCTCATTGAGCAAGCGGCACGACGTCTGGAACAGTTGAAAAACGCCGGCGTCGATGTTCCGGCGCCATCGAAGGGCGAAGAGGAGGCGGCTGCCTTCGGGCAGCGTCATGACGGCGCTGTCCCCGCGGAGGCGGGGAAGCCCGTTTTGCGCAAGCCTGGAGCGTCTCCGGCGCCGGATGTCCCGGAGGCGCGGTCGCGGCGGGCGGCGGGAGCGCTTCCGAAGCCGTCGATGCCGCCGCGCCCCACGGCGCCGCCGTTGCGGCAGACGGTCGAAGCGGCGGTTTCGGGGGCGGCGTCGCCGCGGCAGGGGGGTGAAATTCCGCCGCCGCCGCCGCGAGGGACTCCCCGCGCCTCCGCGAAGCCCGACCTGCCGCAGTCGCGGCAGGCGCGCATCGATTTCGACGTTCTGGAGGCTTCGGGAATCATCCGTCCCGATGCCTTGCGTTCCCGCCAGGCGGATGAATATCGCGTCATCAAGCGCCCGCTCATCGACAACGCGATGGGCAAGGGCGCGGCGCGGGTCAAGGACGGCAACCTGATCATGGTCACCAGCGCCTTGCCCGGCGAGGGCAAGACCTATACGGCGCTGAACCTCGCCGTGAGCATTGCGATGGAACTGGACAACACGGTGATGCTCGTCGATGCCGACGTCGCCCGTCCGTCGCTGCTGAACCGGATGGGGCTGACGCCGACGAAAGGCTTGCTCGACGTGCTGGTCGATCCTTCCGTTTCGCTGCCGCAGGTGCTGTTCAGGACCAATATCGAAAAACTGACGCTCCTGTCCAGCGGCACGCAGCACGCGCGCGCGACGGAACTGCTCGCCAGCGACACGATGGTCCGGCTGCTGGAAGAAATGTCGAGCCGCTATTCCGACCGGATCATCATCTTCGATTCCCCGCCCCTCTTGCTGACGACGGAATCGCGGACGCTGGCCTCGCACATGGGGCAGGTGGTCGTGGTCGTTGCCGCGGAAAGGACGGCGCAATCCGAGGTGAGGAACGCGCTGGCGGCGATCGAATCCTGTCCCGTGCGACTGATGGTGCTCAATCAGGCCAAGACAGTGGGCCGGGATGAATATGGCTATGGATATGGGTACGGATATGGCTACGGCTATGGCGGCGCGATCTGATCTTCCTGTCCTGCTCGCGCTCGGCGCGGCATTGAGTGTGATGGCTCCGGCGGCATCGGCGGGCGACTGGCGGATCACGCCGTCCATCTCCGTCAATGAGACCGTGACGGACAACATCGACCTGGTCGAGAAACATCGGCGCAGCGACTGGATCACCGACCTTGCGCCGGGAATCAAGGTCGCCGGCCACGGGGATCGTCTCAGGCTGGACTTCGATTATCGGCTGCACGGCCTCTTCCATGCCCATGATTCCTCGCGCGACAATTACCAGAATTCGCTGAGCGCGGCGGGAAGCCTGGAGGTTCTGGAGAACTGGTTTTTCATCGATGCCGACGCGGCGATCTCGCGGCAGAACCTGTCGGCTTTCCGCGGATCGACGTATTCTCCCGTCGATGTCAATGACGGCAAGAACACGACGGAAACCCGGAATTACCGGGTTTCCCCCTACCTCGAGGGCATGTTCGGCGCCTCGGTCGACTATCTGTTGCGCTACGATCTGAGCAAGACGACCTCGGACGAGGGCGGCGCCTATGACGATCAGACCCGGCGGCTGCTCGGCCGGCTGGACGGCGCGACGGGATTTTCATGGCTCGGCTGGTCCATCGAGGCGGACAGCGAGAAAAACGAGTTCGGGCAGGGACGCGACACGAATTCGGACAGCGTGCGGGGCGCGCTCGTCTACCGCGCCGATCCCCAGTTCCGCGTCTCCCTGATCGCCGGGCGCGAGTCCAACGATTACGCCAGCGAAAACAAGAAGTCGCATACCATCGCCGGGGCGGGATTCGAATGGACGCCGACCGCGAGAACCCGGCTGGCGGCTTCCCGCGAGGATCGTTTCTTCGGTGACAGCGACAGCCTCACCTTCACGCACCGCACCGCGCGCACGGCATGGAAATACCAGCAGACGAAGGATGTCTCCACCTCCACGAATCAGGCGTCGGGGAGCGTCGGCACTTATTTTTCCCTGTTCGACAGCATGTACTCTTCGGCCATCCCCGATCCCGTGGCGCGCGCCGCTTTCGTGAATGCCATGCTGGCAAACAGCGGCATTTCGCCGAATGCGACGCTCCAGGGCGGCTTCCTGACGGCGGGCGTGACGCTGCGGCAGAGCAAGGAATTGTCGCTGGCCCTGTCCGGCGCGCGCAATACGGTCACCTTCGCGGCGACCCGGGGCGAGACCCGGGACATCTCCAGGGGGACGGGCATGGGGTGGTATCTCGGAACGGATTTTTCCGACACCAGCGACGTCAGGCAGACCGGCGCCAGCGTCAACTGGTCGCACAAGCTCAGCGGGCTTTCGACATTGACCGGCTCCACTTCGCGCCTGAAGAGCAAGGGGACGGGGGTTTCTTCCGTGAACATGGACGAGACGATGTATTCCATCAACTTTCTGACCCAACTGGGGCCGAAGACCAGCGCCGGTCTGAGCGCCCGCCGCATCGAGGTGGATGGGACCACGACTTACATCGAAAACGCGCTGACCGGGACGTTTTCCCACCGATTCTAGTCAGACATCATGTACGAATCCTACTTTGGTCTGACCAGCAAGCCGTTTCAGCTGAATCCCGATCCGAATTTCTATTTCGCCAGCAAGCAGCATCGGCGCGCGACGGCCTATCTCGAATACGGCTTGCACCAGAACGAGGGATTCATCGTCGTGACGGGCGAGATCGGCGCCGGGAAGACGACGATCGTCCGCGGTCTGCTCAACAAGCTCGATTCGACCAAGGTGGTCGCGGCGCAGTTGGTCAGCACCCAGCTCGACGCCGAGGATACGCTGCGCATGGTGGCCGCCGCCTTCGGCGTGCGTACCCGGAGCTCCGGCAAGTCCGAGGTGCTTCTGGCGCTGGAAGCCTTTCTCGTCGACGTGGCGCGTCAGGGGCGGCGCTGTCTGCTGATCGTCGATGAAGCGCAGAATCTGACGCCGCACGCGGTCGAGGAACTGCGGATGCTTTCCAACTTCCAGTTCGAGACGCAGGGGCTGTTGCAGAGCTTCCTGATCGGTCAGCCGGAATTCCGCAGCATCATGCAGAGTCCGCACATGCAGCAGTTGCGGCAGCGTGTCATCGCGGCCTGCCACATCGGCCCGATGGATCAGGACGAAACCCGCGGATACATCGAGCATCGGCTCAAATGCGCCGGTTACGAGGGGCAGCCGCTTTTTTACGATGAAGCCTACGTCGCGCTGTTCAGGGCCAGCAAGGGCGTTCCGAGGCGCATCAATTCGCTTTGCGACAGGATTCTTCTTGCCGGTTTTCTGGGCGGAAAATCCAAGTTCAGGATCGCCGACGTCGAAGAGGTGGCCAAGGAGATCGACGAGGAAACGCTGGCGCCCGGAGTGGCGCCCCAGGATCCTCCGGGCGTGGCGGAAATGCGCCCGCGCGACGGCCGCCTGACCGAGACCCGGCTCATGGACCTGAATCTGGCCCGGATCGAACTGGATACGCAAGCGGCCGAGGATGCCTTGCGGACCATCGACGACACGAAACAGGGGATCGGCGAACAGCGCATCGTGCGCCTGGAACGCAGCATGATCCGCATCGAGCGCAGTATCGCGGCGACGCTGAATCTGTTGCAGCGCCTGGTCAATTCCATTCAGGTGAAGAAGAGCGGCGCGACGGAGAATCGAACTTGATCGGCAAACTTGAGCACGAAAATCACGGCCCCGTCCTGTGCGTCGTCGGCGCGCGCCCGAACTTCATGAAAATGGCGCCGATCCTTCGCGCCCTTGCCGGGCACGAACCTCCCGTTCCCGCGCTGTTGGCGCATACCGGCCAGCACTATGACCGGGACATGAACGACCGGCTGTTCGAGGAATTGCGCCTGCCGCGGCCCGACATCAATCTCGAGGTCGGTTCGGGAACGCACGCCGTGCAGACCGCCGAGGTCATGAAACGCTTCGAGCCGGTCGTCGACGAGTCCGGGCCGTCGTGCATCCTGGTCGTGGGCGATGTGAATTCGACCCTGGCCTGTACCCTGGTCGGGGTCAAGAAAGGCATTCCGGTCGCGCACGTGGAGGCCGGTCTGCGCAGCTTCGACCGGAACATGCCGGAGGAAATCAACCGGGTGCTGACCGACCAGGTGGCGGACATCCTCTATACGAGCGAGCGCGGCGCGCTCGACAATCTGTTGCGCGAGGGCATTTCCCCGGCGCGTGTCGAATTCGTCGGAAACGTGATGATCGATTCGCTGATGGCCAACCGCGAACATGCGCGCCGGCCCGCGGAGGTCCTCGAAGCGGCGGGTTTCGATCCCTCCATCGCGGCTTCTCCGTCGGGATATGCCGTGGTGACGCTGCATCGCCCGTCCAACGTCGACCGGGAGGAAACGCTGCGCCCCCTGCTCGAAACCCTGCGCGAAGCCTCGCGGCGACTACCGCTGATCTTTGCCCTGCATCCGCGGACGCGCGCCAACATCGGGCGCTTCGGGCTGGACGATCTCGTCGCCGGAAAACGGATCGCGCTGGCGCCGCCGCAGGGGTATCTCGAAATGCTCGGTCTGATGGCCGGCGCGCGGCTGGTGCTCACCGATTCCGGCGGAATGCAGGAGGAAACCACGGCCCTGGGCATTCCCTGCCTGACGCTGCGCGAGAACACGGAGCGTCCGATCACCGTCGAGCAGGGCACCAATACCCTGGTCGGACGCGATGATCGGGCGATTCTCGGCGGCATCGCCGAAATCATGGAAGGCGGCGGCAAGCGCGGTTGTACGCCGGAGCTGTGGGACGGCCATGCCGCGGAGCGCATCGCTTCCCATCTGGCCGCCCGGCTCGCCGCTCGCGGCAACGCCTGACGAGGGGCCGACGGAACATGGAGAAGCGTGCGCTCAAGTTCCGCGCGCCGATCGTCAATGCGCTGACGATCGACGTCGAGGATTATTTTCAGGTCTCGGCGTTCGTTCCGTACATCGCCCGCGAGGAATGGGATGGCCGCGTTTGCCGGGTCGAGCGCAATGTCGATCGCATCCTGGCGATGCTCGACGAGCATCGGACGAAAGCGACCTTTTTCACGCTGGGCTGGATCGCCGAGCGTCATCCGCGCCTGGTTTGCCGGATCGTCGGCGGCGGGCACGAACTGGCGAGTCACGGCTACGGCCACCAGCGCGCCAGCGAGCTTGACGAGAAAACCTTCTTCGCGGATGTCGATGCGGCGAAAAAGCGGCTCGAAGACATCTCGGGACGGCGGGTGAAAGGCTACCGCGCGCCGAGTTTCTCGATCGGGGAGCGGAACCCGTGGGCCTTCGACTGCCTGGAGCGGGCCGGGTATCTGTACAGTTCGAGCGTCTACCCGATACGTCACGATCACTACGGCATGCCGGACGCGCCGCGTTTCGCGCACCGGGTGCGCGGCGGCCTGCTGGAGATTCCGCCGGCGACCTCGCGGTTTTTCTCGCGCAACTGGCCCGCCGGCGGCGGGGGCTACTTCCGGCTGATGCCCTATGCCGTGTCGCGCTGGCTGCTGAAGCGGGTCAACCGCCGCGACGGGCAGCCGGCGATCTTCTATTTCCATCCCTGGGAGATGGATCATGAGCAGCCGAGAATTCCGGGGATCGATCTCAAGACGCGGTTCCGGCATTACCTCAACCTGCGGCGGACCGAGGAACGTCTGCGGCGCCTGCTCGGCGATTTTCACTGGGGACGGATGGAGGACATCTTCCTTCCTCCTCCGGGCGGAGAAACCGGATGAGTCTCGATGCCGGCGAAAACACGGTGTCCGGCGCGTCGCCCTTGACCGTCAGGCGGCTCGAGAGGGACGACCGGCAAGGGGCGCGGCGCTGGGATGCGTGGGTCTTCGCGTGTCCGAAGGCGACGTTTTTCCATCGGGCCGCCTGGCAGGACATCGTTTCCGGCGTGTTCCGGCATCCGGCGCACTTTCTCTACGCCGAACGGGACGGCATGATCGAAGGCGTGCTGCCGCTCGCGCACGTCAGGAGCCTCCTGTTCGGCAATGCCCTCGTCTCGCTTCCGTTCGCCGTCTATGGCGGCGTCGCGGCCGGCAGCGAAGCGGCGGCGCAGGCCCTGGAAAACGAGGCGCAGGCGATCGCCCGCAGGCTGGGCGTGGATCATCTCGAACTGCGCCATTTCGATCAGCGTCATGCCGACTGGCCCACGCAGGATCTCTACGTCTCTTTCCGCAAGGCCATCGATCCCGACGTCGAAGCCAACATGCGGGCGATTCCGCGCAAGCAGCGGGCGATGGTGCGCAAGGGCATCAAGAGCGGCTTGAAGAGCGACGTCGACGGCGACGTCGAGCGGTTTTTTCCGCTCTACGCCGACAATGTTCTCCGGCATGGGACGCCGGCCCTGCCCAAACGGTATTTCCGAAGGCTCTTCGAGGTGTTCGGCCAGGATTGCGAGGTGTTGACCGTGACTGACGCGCAGGGCCGGGCGATCAGCAGCGTGCTCAGTTTTCGTTTCCGCGACGAGATTCTGCCGTACTACGCCGGCGATGACGTGGCCGCGCGCGATCTGGCCGGCAACGATTTCAAGTATTGGGAACTCATGCGCCGTTCCTGCGAGCGGGGCATCCGGGTCTTCGATTACGGACGCAGCAAGCAGGGGACGGGATCGTATTCGTTCAAGAAAAACTGGGGGTTCGAGCCGCGGCCGCTGTATTACGAATACTGTCTCTACCGGCGTGGGGACATCCCGCAGAATAATCCGTCGAACGTCAAATTCCGGCTGTTCATAGAAGCCTGGCGGCGATTGCCGATCGGCGTGGCCAATTGGCTGGGGCCGTTCATCGTGCGCAATCTCGGATAGCCCATGAGCAATCTGCTGTATCTTGCGCACCGTCTGCCTTATCCGCCCGACAAGGGGGACAAGGTGCGTTCGTTCCACCTGCTCCGGCATCTGGCCGCGAGACACCGGATTTTTCTGGGAACGTTCATCGATGACCCGCTGGACGAGAATCATGTCGAAAAGCTGCGGGAGTTCTGCGTGGAAACGCATGTCGCGCGCCTGTCGCCGAGGCTGGCGAGGCTGGGCAGTCTGCGCGGCCTGTCGAGCGGCGAGGCGCTGACGCTGCCGTATTACCGCGACGCCTCCTTGCAGGCGTGGGTGGACGGAGTGATCGGGGAGCGCGGGATCGATGCCGCCGTCGTTTTCTCGTCGGCGATGGCGCAATACCTCGCCGCCTTTCCGGGGAAAAGGACGCTGGTCGACTTCTGCGATGTCGACTCCGCCAAATGGACGCAGTACGCTTCGACCCGCCCCTGGCCCCTGTCGTGGATATACCGGCGCGAGGGCGAACGCCTGCTGGCCCATGAGCGGCGCGTCGCCGCGTCGGCGGCGCATTCCTTCTTCGTGACCGAGAATGAAACGGAGCTGTTCCTGCGTTTTGCGCCCGAATGCCGCGGCAAGGTGTCAGCCATGTGCAACGGCGTCGATTCGGACTATTTTTCTCCGCGGCACGAGTTCGCGTCGCCGTACGCGGCCGACGAAATTCCATTGGTCTTTACGGGGGCCATGGACTACTGGCCGAACGTCGATGCGGTCGAATGGTTTGCTGGGGAAATGTTGCCTGGATTGGTGGCGCGATGGCCGCATCTGCGTTTTTACATCGTCGGGCGAAACCCGACGGCGGCCGTGTGGAAACTGGCCGGCGAGCGGGTCGTCGTCACGGGCGCGGTGGTGGACGTTCGGCCTTATCTCAAGTACGCCGCGGTGGCCGTGGCCCCGCTGCGCGTCGCTCGGGGCATCCAGAACAAGGTACTGGAAGCGATGGCGATGGCCTTGCCGGTCGTCGTCGCGCGCGGCTGCGGCGAAGCGGTGGATGCCGTCCCGGAACGGGATCTGCTGCTGGCCGGGAGCGCCGAGGAACACGTCCGGCAGATCGCGGCCTTGCTGGAATCGCCCGAGCGGTGCGCGTCGATGGGCGCGGCGGCGCGCCGGCAGGTCGTCCGGCGCTATGCCTGGGACGCGCATCTGTCGATCATCGACCACCATGTCGAGGCCATCGATGCCGCTTCCTGAGAATGGCCGGGTTCCGCGCAACGGTGGAAGCGACGCGCCTTCGGATGATGAAAGAGCGGCCCGGTGGCGGACGGCGCTCGCGCTTCTGGTCCTGCTCCTGCTCGCCGAATTGCTGTTCTATCGGGAAACGGTGATGTCGATGGCGCTCATCTGGGCGCGCAGCGGCACCTTCACGCATGGGTTTCTGGTTCTGCCGATCTCGCTCTGGCTGATCTGGCGGGAGCGCGGCACGCTGGCCGGCATGGAACCGGCGCCCGATCCGCGGTTTGCCCTGGGGATATCGGCCTGTGGCTTCGCCTGGCTGCTGGGGCGGGTGGCCGCGGTGGCGCCGGTGGCGCAATTCGCCCTGATCGGAAACCTGACGCTGACCGTGGCGGCGCTTCTCGGCGCGCGGATTTTCCTGAGCCTGGGCTTTCCTCTCGCGTTTCTCCTGTTCGCGGTTCCCTTCGGTGAATTCCTCGTGC
>JAITAJ010000332.1 GCA_031284185.1 Accumulibacter sp.
TTGTGGCCGCACGGCGAAGGCGAAATCGCCCTGCCGGAAGGAAAAAAGATGTTCCTGCCGCAGAAGAGTTACCTGCCCATCGCTTCCCTGCGCGCCTGCCTGTGCTATCCCAGCGACGAACAATGGTTCGGCATGGGCGAGTGCGTCGAGGTCTTGCGCGCCGCGCGGCTGGAACATCTGACGGGCGAACTGGATACGGAAGACAACTGGGAAAAACGCCTCTCGCCGGGCGAACAGCAGAGGCTGGCCTTTGCCCGCGTCCTCCTGCACAAGCCGGAATGGATTTTTCTCGACGAAGCCACCGCCTCGCTCGACCCCATCAACGAGGCGGCCATGTACCGTCTGCTGCAAGAACGCCTGCCCAAGACGACCATCGTCAGCGTCGCGCACCGGGAGAGCGTCGCCGCCCATCACGACAAGGCGCTGGAGCTGAGCGCCATGGAGACTGTCCAATGAACCGTTACGCGCAAGAACGTCGCGTCCGGCATCTGTCCATCGGGATGCTGGCCAAGGAAACCGGCGTATCGACGGATACCCTGCGTTATTACGAACACAAGGGGCTGTTGCCGCCCCCGCAGCGCAGCGCCTCGATGTACCGGGAATATGACATGGACGCGGCCTGGCGGATACGCTTCATCCTGCACGCGAAAGAACTGGGGTTCAGCCTGGAAGAGATCGGCGATCTTCTGAGGCTGTCGGCGAATGCCGAATGCGCGAGGGCGCGCGCCAGCCAGCGCCTGAAGGCGGTCAAGGCGCAGATTGCGCGCCTCGAAAGCGTTTGCGCGCGGCTCTCCCGGCTGGTGACGGCCTGCCCGCAAGGGTGCGATTCGCCGGGATGCTGCCCGATTCTTTCCGCGTTGCGGGCGGAAAAGGACGAGATATGAACGCGGTTTTCGCCATGACGGACATGGACGGGCATCCCCCCGGACAAAGCGCCGCAAGCCCGTTTCCCTCTCTTTTCCGGAAAGGAAGCGCGACGCGGCAACCCAACATTGTCATTACAAGGCGCGCAGCAATGTGGCAGCCCAACATCGTCATTGCGAGGCGCGTAGCGCCGTGGCAATCCAGTTCGTCCCTTTCGGCGAAGCCGCAAACTTTACTGTCTTCTGTCCTCTGGATCCCCCGCGTCCATCGTTTCCCGATGGGCGTTTCCCTCATGACTTTTTGATCGATTGGAACCCGCATGACTTCTTCTCCTTCTCCCTCTCCTTGCTGTTCCTGTTGCTGCGCCGCCGACAATGCCGCCGCCCCGGTCGCGGCGCCGCCCGAAAAATGGTGGCCGCTCGTTCTGGCCATCCTTCTCGCGCTGAGCGCCGAGTTCGTCGGGGAAACGGCGCTTCCCCGCGCCGAATGGATTGCTCCCCTGCTGGCATTGTCGGGCATCGCCCTTTCCGGCACGGAAGTCTATGCGCGGGGCTGGCGTTCGCTCCTCGCCGGACGGCTCGACATCAACACCCTGATGGCGCTGGCGGTCACGGGCGCTTTTCTGCTCCGGCAATGGCCGGAAGCGGCGATGGTCATGGCGCTCTTCACGCTGGCGGAACGCCTGGAAGGCATGGCCGTCGCCCGGACGCGAAACGCCATCGGAAAACTCCTGGAAATGGCGCCGGAAACCGCCAGCGTGCTGCGAGACGGCGAGTGGCAGAGCCGCGCGGCCAAGGAGGTGCGCCCGGGGGAAACCGTGCGCGTTCGCCCCGGCGAGCGCATTCCCCTGGATGGCGAAGTCGTGCGCGGGCAATCGGCCGTCAATCAGTCGGCCATTACCGGGGAGAGCCTGCCCGTCGAAAAGGCGGCGGGCGACGCCGTTTTCGCGGGAACATTGAACGAGACCGGCCTCTTTGAGTTCCGGGTCACGGCGGCGGCGCAACGAACGCTGCTGGCGCGCATCGTTCAGCTCGTCGCCGAGGCGGAAGGCGCGCGCGCGCCGACGCAGCGCTTCATCGACCGCTTCGCCCGCTACTACACGCCGCTGATCTTCGCGGCGGCGGTCGTGGCGGCCATCGCGCCGCCGCTTCTTTACGACGCCGCCTGGCGCGATTGCGTCTACCGGGCGCTGGTGCTGCTCGTCATCGCCTGTCCCTGCGCGTTCGTGATCTCGACGCCGGTCGCCATCGTCAGCGGTCTGGCCCGCGCCGCCCGCATGGGAATCCTGATCAAGGGCGGCGTTCATCTCGAAACGGGGCGGAAACTCACCCGGATCGCCTTCGACAAGACCGGCACCCTGACCCACGGCAAGCCCGAATGCACGGATTGCGAGGTTTTCGCGCCGGAACGAGAACGGGCGGGCATCCTGCAATACGCATTTTCCCTGGCGAGCTGTTCGGATCATCCCGTCTCCCGGGCATTGACGCGCGAACCGAGGCTGAAGGCGTTTGCCTGCCGGGAGCTTACGGCATTCGCGGCGCTTCCCGGCAGCGGCATTCGCGGCGTCATCGGCGGCCTGCCGCTGACGCTGGGCAACCGCCGGACGATTGCCTCCTTGCAGACTTCCACACCCGAGGCCCTGGCGTGCGCCGATGCTCTGGAAGGTCAGGGAAAGACCGTCGTTTTCCTGAGCGACGCGCGCCGGATTCTGGCGCTCTTTGCCGTTACCGACACGCCACGCCTGGAAAGCCGCGAGGTGGTGGCCGAGCTGAAAGGCATGGGAATCACGTCCGTCATGTTCACCGGCGACAACGACAGGACGGCGCAAGCCATCGCCGCCACGGTCGGCATCGACGTGGTGGCGAGCGAACTGTTGCCGGAAGACAAGTACCGGAAAATCGCCGAACTCAAGACGCCGCGAATCGCGGATAAAAAGGAGTTCGTGGGCATGATCGGCGACGGCATCAACGACGCGCCCGCGCTGGCCGCCGCCGATATGGGCTTTGCCATGGGCGTGATGGGAACCGACGCGGCGCTCGAAGCCGCCGACGTGGCGCTGATGGACGACGATCTCCGGAAAATCCCGAAATTCGTGCGGCTCTCGAAGGCCACGCACGCGGTGCTCGCGCAGAACATCGCGGTCGCGCTTGCCATCAAGGGTATTTTCTTCGTGCTCGCGCTCTCCGGCATCGTCAGCATGTGGATCGCCGTGATCGCCGACCTCGGCTCGACGCTGCTGGTCGTCGCGAACAGTCTGCGTCTGCTGAGACACGGCGCCGAACCGGGAAAACCGCTGGAAAAATGAACGTGTTTCCGCTGGCATCCTCCCCCGCCCGAAGGCGGAGGGATTCCTGCGGCGTTCAGTCCAGTCGTGAGCGCGCACTCCTCCTCGCTCGTACAGCTCGCGCTATTTCTCCTGCGCGGACTCGATGACCGGATTGCCGGGAACCGGCTTGCCACGTTCGATGGCGATCACTTCCGGATGCCGGGCGAGGATGGCGCCCACGATGCCCGGCGCCACTCCGTAGCGGACACCAGTCCGGCTGAAAAGGCGATTGCGCATGATTCGCCTCCTTGCCTCCCGGATGACGATCAGCCTGCTTTCGGGGCCAGGACGACCAGGTACCGCGCGCCGGGCCATCCGGGAACCGCGAGCGTTTCCACGCCCAGCAGACGGATGTCGGCGGGAAGCGCGGCCCGTCCCGTTTCCGGGTATTCATCTTTCATGGCGAGCCAGAAGCCGCCGGGCGAAATGAGATGCCGGGTCAGTCCAATGAAATTCCCGGTTTCGGCAAAGTAACGCGCGATGACCATATCATGGCGTTCCGTCAGCGATTCCACGCGGCCATGCCGGGGCGTGACGTTGGAAAGCCCCAGTTCGATGACGGCCCGCTGTTGAAACTCGACCTTCTTCTGGTTGGCGTCGATCGAGGCGACGCGCAGACGCGGACGGGCGATCGCCAGGGGAATGCCGGGCAGTCCCGCGACGCTGCCGACGTCGAGAAGGTTCGGGGGTGGGACGGTTTCAGGGAAAGCGCGATCCAGCCAGGGCACGATGGCGAGCGCGTCGAGGAGGTGGCGCAAGATGACTTCCGGCGGATGCTTCGCCAGGGTGAGCTTGTAGACGCGATTCCATTTCAGGAACAGCGCGCGATAGGCCATGAGCCTTTCCGCCGCGCCTCCGGGAAGCCGCAGCCCCAGTTCGGCAATGCCGTTTCGCAGCGTTTCGAGCTCGTGGCCGTGAAG
>JAITAJ010000342.1 GCA_031284185.1 Accumulibacter sp.
GCCTTCAAACCCATGAACCCCAACGAAAAAACCTCACGGGTTTTCGTGGTTTCTTGCTGATATTTCCCGGCAGAAAGCAGGGTTTCACTTTTTGCCGTTCTCAAAGACTGATTTCACGCAAGACCTCGATCAATCGCGTGTACCCCTGATAAACCGGCTCATAACGCTTCGGGTTTTCCGTATCCGGCAGAAAACACGTGCTCGCGCGCGGGCCGCCGGAAAAGGCGAGGCCGTCGATCTCGCCCAGCCCTTGCAGCGCGAGGATCGCCGCGCCGGCGATCGAGCCTTCGCCATCCTCGGGGACGCGCACTTCCCGATCCAGTACGTCGGCCACGAGCTGAGGAATGATCCGGGAGCGGGAGAGTCCTCCCGTCAAGACCACGTGGGAGGCAAGCGCGATATTCCGATGCAGGACGCCGTATATCGTCCGCAAATCGAAGGCTATCGCCTCGAACAGGGCGCGCACCATGTGCCCGGCGGTGTGCCTGGCCGTCAATCCGTACATCGTTCCCTTGAGCCGGCCATCCCAGTACGGAGAACGCGCCTTGCGCAGATACGGAACGAAATACAGGCCGTCCGAACCCGGAACGATTTCCGCCGCTGCTTGGTTCATCGCGTCGTAGGCTTCGCGTTCGACGGACTTTGCGTCTCCGCGCACCTGAGAAATGAACCACTGATAGGCGTTGCCCACGTTCGTGACGATGCCGCCCGAAACCCAGAGATCGTCCGTCAGGCAGAAACACCACAGGCTCGCCGTATCATCGACGAGCGGCGACGACGCAAGGCAGCGGGCCGCGCCCGAGGTTCCCAGGTCGATGTTGATGGTCCCCAGGGCCGCGGCGCCCGCGCCGAGGTTGGCCAGGGGGCCGTCGCCTCCGCCCAGGAAAACGGCGAGGTTTTCAGGCAGCCCCAGATCCGCCAGGGGCGAACCGGGCTGAAGCGAAAAGCGGTGGATTCCCGAGACCGGCGCCGACAGGAGTTGCGCGTCGATTCCGAGATAGTCGGTGGCTTTCGCGCTCCATTGGCGTTCCCGGATATCAAAGAGGCCCGTCGAGGAAGCCATCGAGTAGTCGACGGCCCATTCGCCGATCAGCGGATGAGTCACATACTCCTTGATCGACACGAAGCGTCTGGCGGCGCCGAAGATCTCCGGCGCTTCATCGCGCAGCCAGGCGATCTTGGCGAAGGGAAAGATCGAATTCATCGGGCAGCCCGTTTCCGGATAGAGCCACTGCGCGCCGAATTCCTGTTTGATCGCCTCGGCCTGCGCCTCGGCGCGTCCGTCGGCCCACAGGATGTTCCAGGTCAATAGCCGGTCATCGGCATCCAGCGCGATGACTCCGTACAACTGCGACGAAAAGCCGATCGCCGCGATCCGCGCCGGTTCCGCCCCCGGCTGCGCGAGGCAGAGGGCGATGGCGCGGAAAACCTCGTCGCGCACCCAGGCGGGATCCTGCTCTTCGAAGTAGAGCGCGGGGCAGACGGTCGAATAAGCGATCTGCGACCGGGCGTGTATGGTTCCCGCCGCGTCGTATACCATCGCCCGAACCGACGAGGTTCCGATGTCGACGGCGAGAACCCTGGCCAGTGGCGCGTTCATATGCCTGACTCCTCAGTTTCCATACAATTGCAGTACCGTCTTGGGCAGATAGGTGATGATTCCCGGGAACGCCACCGATACGAACAGGGCCGCGTAAACCGCGATGACGTAAGGCATCAGTTCTTTCACCACCTCGCTCAGAGAGCTTCCGGACATCGAACAGCCGAGGTAGATCAGCGTACCCACCGGCGGCGTGACGAGGCCGGCGGTCAGCGTTGCGCAAAAGAACACGCCGAAATAGATCGGATCGACGCCAAAGGCCGCGACGGGGCCAACGAAAATCGGCGTCAGGATCAGGATCGCCGGCGTGAGATCCATGATCATGCCGACGACGAACAGGATGCAAAAGCTGATCGCCATGAAGGCCAGCGGACTGCTGATCGTCGCCACCAGAACTTCGGTGATCTGCTGGGGAACGCGTTCGTAGGTGAGTATCCAGCCCACCGCCGTCGCCGCGCCGACGATCGCCATGACCGCGGCCGAGCCTTTCATGGCGGCCGCGGTCATCGCCGGCAGGTCCCGGATACTGAATTCCCTGTAGATGAAGGCGCCGACGAACCAGGCGTACATGACGGCCATCGAGGCGGTTTCCGTCGGCGTCATCATGCCCGACACGATGCTGGCCATGATCATGACCGGGAAAACCAGGGCCCAGGCAATGCCCTTGGTGTCGCCGAAATCGATGTCGAGCACGCTGGTTCCCCAGCCATGCTTTTTCGATATCCAGTAGGCCACGGCGATTTCCGCCAGGACGATGAGCGCGCCGATCAGGAACCCGCCCATGAACAGCGCGGCCACCGAATCGCCCGTGGTCGAGCCGTAGACGATCATCGGAATCGACGGCGGAATGATCGGACCGACCACGCCGCCCGCGCCGATCGTGGCGACGGAAAACGCCGGCGAATAGCCTTGCCGCACCATGGCCGGATACATGATCGCGCCGATCGCCAGCATGGTGGCGATGGCCGAGCCGTTGATCGCGGCGAAGACGGTGCTGGAAACCAGCGTGACGATCGCCAGCCCTCCGGGAAAGCCCTTCACCAGCCTCGACACCGCGGCGACGATGCGCCGCGTCATGCCGCCGCCATTCATGATTTCCCCCGCGAGGATGAAGAAGAACATCGCGGTCAAACCGAAGTTGTCCATGGAGACCATGAATTTCTGCGCGAATACGATGAGATCGATTCCCTTGAGCATGAGCATGGCCGCCGCGGCGACGGCCAGCGAGAGGGCCACCGGCGCGCCGACGGCGAAAAGGACGCCGAACAGCGCGAGATAGAGAAACAGCGTGCTCATGCCGGTTCCTTTCGCCCGAAGAAGGCGATCAACTGCCATGCGCCGATGAACATCCAGATCACCCCGGCCACGACGCCGGGCCACAT
>JAITAJ010000367.1 GCA_031284185.1 Accumulibacter sp.
GTCTTCTGATCCCCCCCCCGCGGAACCGAAATCGTGGGCGGCCCGGATCGCATTTGGCCCATCCGGGCCGCCGCGGTGAAGCCTTGCGCGTGGAAACGGGCCAGCACTTCGTCGGCACAGCTCGGTTCGACGGCGGCGAGCAGGCCGCCACTGGTCTGGGCGTCGGCCATGATGCGGCGCAGCCAGTCTGGAACCGCGTCGGCAAAACTGACGTCGGCGCCGAAACTGTCGAGATTGCGCGCGATGGCGCCCGGGCCGATGCCTTGCCGGGCATGGCCGACGGCGGCGGGGAGCAGCGGCAGACTGTCCGATTCGACCCGCGCGCCGAGCCGGGCGCCACGACACAGTTCGAGAAGATGCCCCAACAGGCCGAAGCCGGTGACGTCGGTGAGCGCATGCACACCGTCGAACGCGGCAAGCTCGGCGCCAATGGTGTTGAGCTGCGTGGCGGTATCGATCAGCTGCCGGTAAGCGTCGGCGTCGAGTACGCCCTTTTTCATCGCGCTGCCGAGAATGCCGATGCCCAACGGTTTCCCGAGGATCAATACGTCGCCGTCACGCGCCCGGCTGTTGCGCTTGACCCGCTCCGGGTGCGCCAGACCGAGCGCCACCAGACCATAGATCGGCTCCGGGGCGTCGATCGAGTGCCCGCCGGCCAGCGGAATGCCGGCCTGCTCGCAAACACTGGCGCCGCCGGCGAGTATCCGCTGGATGACTTCCATCGGCAGCGCGTCGATCGGCATGCCGACGATGGACAGCGCCAGTATGGGCCGCCCACCCATGGCGTAAATGTCGGAAAGGGCATTGGTCGCGGCAATGCGCCCGAAATCGAAAGGATCGTCGACGATGGGCATGAAAAAATCGGTGGTGGCGACCAGCGCCTGCGTGTCGTTCAGTCGGTAGACGGCCGCGTCGTCGGCAGTCTCCGCGCCGACCAGGAGGTCGGGAAAATGCGATGTCCGGGGCAGCGCGCGGAGCATTTCGGCAAGCAGGCCCGGGGCAATCTTGCAGCCGCAGCCGCCACCGTGGGAAAACCGGGTCAGTCGAATCTCGTCCATGAATATCCTCGATTACAATCCAATTCTCGTCCCTTGCCATTATCCTTCGTTTACCGATCATGATGAACACGCTTGCCCCTCTGGCCGAGCTTGGCCGCTTCGACAGCATCGTCGACGCGCGCACGCCGCTCGAATTTGCCGAGGATCATATTCCCGGCGCGCTCAACGCTCCGGTACTGAGCAACGAGGAGCGCGTCGTCGTCGGGACGATGTACAAGCGGGTCTCGCCCTTCGAGGCCACCAGATACGGCGCGGCGCTGGTGGCCCGGAACATCGCCGCGCATCTCGAAACTTCGTTCGCCGACCGCCCGATCAACTGGAAGCCGTTGATCTATTGCTGGCGCGGCGGCAAGCGTTCGGGCGCCATGACCGCCTGGTTCCGGCTGATCGGCTGGAAGGCTTGCCAGCTCGAAGGCGGTTACAGGATTTACCGGCGGCATGTCCTGGAACGCCTGGATGCGCTGCCGGAACGGTTTTCGTTCCGGGTGCTGGCCGGATTGACCGGCAGCGGCAAGACCCGGCTGTTGCGCGCCCTGGCGGAACGCGGCGCGCAGGTGCTCGATCTGGAGGCGCTGGCCCGGCATCGCGGCTCGCTGCTCGGCGCTCTGCCGGGCGAGGCGCAACCGAGTCAGAAAGGCTTCGATACCCGCCTGTCGCAAGCCATCGAGGCGCTCGATCCGGCGCGTCCGGTGTTCGTCGAGGCGGAAAGCAGAAAGATCGGCCAGCTCCAGTTGCCCGACGCGCTGATGCGAAGGCTGGCCGATTCCGCGTGCATCCGCGTCGAGGCCGGGATCGATGATCGGGTGGCCTTCCTGTGCGAGGATTACGCCGCGCTGTTCGACGCGCCGGCGCAGTTCAAGGCGCTGCTCTCGTGCCTCGTCGGCCAGCACGGGCATCGAATCGTCAGCCGCTGGCATGACTTGGTCGACGCGAACGCCAGGGCGGAACTGTTCCACGATCTGATCGAGCGGCATTACGATCCGGCCTACCGGCGCAGCAGCCACGGCCTGTTCCGCGAACTGCCGCGGGCGCGTCCGTTCGCCTTTCGCCCGAACGCCGGCGATCTGAGCAGGGAGGCGGCGAGACTGCTGGCGCAGTTGGAGGCGGAAGGCGAAGGCTGACACGCGGCAGGGCCGGTGGATTTGCGGTATCGTGCGAGCCTGACCGAGAGCTTCTCCAGCAAGAAATCAGCGACGGGCGTTCATGCCCGTCGCTCAAGACGAACCTGGAAGGGGTTTCGACCTTCGCGCTGTCCTGACGGCTGATGGGGGGGGTTACAACCGGGTGTGGGTTTTACGATGAAAGTCGCGCGGCCGCGCGGCCTCGACCGCGACGTGCCGGCAGGCGTGATCCGGAGCGATACGGGGCGCCCGCGCGTTCGGGGACTGGCGAGCCGCTTGCCGGACCGGGCAAGGAGCCTGACGGTGGGAGGAATCGGCATTCCCGGCGTCGTGGCCTTCGGCGCTTTCCCGGGGGGGGCGGCCGTATTCGGCGGATCGTCCGCGCTCGTTTCGCGCCGCCGGTCGGCGGGCGGGTGAGGGGGTGATGTTCCCTCGTATCGTCTCCATCGTTTTCCCGTTGTTCGCCGTGGTAATGGCGGGTTTCTTCTATGCCCGCAAGCGTGACCCGGACATGGCGGCGGCCAATCGCATGAACATCGAGATTTTTCTGCCGGCGCTGATTTTCACCGCGCTGGCCGGAAAGTCGTTCGATCTGGCCGGCAATCTCCCGATCGCGCTTGGCGCCGCCGTGGTCATCCTCGGTTCGGGTCTGCTCGCCTGGCCGCTGGCCCGGCGCCTGGGCATCGAGCCGCGGGCGCTGGTATCGACGGCCATGTTCAACAATGCTGGCAACATGGGGCTGCCGCTGATGCTGTTCACCTTTGGCGATCCGGCGCTCGGCGCGGCTGTCGTGCTGATGCTCGTCCTGACCACCTTGCAGTTCGTCATGTCGCCCTGGCTGCTGGGCGGGAAGTTTTCCCTGGGGGCGCTCTGGCGTGAACCGTTCCTGTTGGCGGCCTCGCTCGGCGTCGCGGTGAGTCTTGCCGGCGTGGCCCCGTGGCCTCCCGTGTTATCCGCCTGCAAGCTGCTGGCCGACATTTCGCTCGGCCTGATGATTTTTTCGCTCGGCGCGCGTCTGGCGTCGGCGCGGGTAGGCGCGATGTTCGGAATCGGCATCGCCGGCGCCATCGTCACGCCGGTCACCGGGATGTTCATGGCCTGGCTATTCGGGACGCTGGCCGACCTGAGCAAGCCGGACATGGACGTCCTGTTCCTGTTCGGCGCCCTGCCGCCGGCGGTATCGTGTTTCATCTTCGCCGACCGCTACCGCTGCGCGCCCGACCAGGTGGCGGCGATCGTCATGATCGGCAACGCCTCGGCGCTGTTCTTCATTCCCCTTGCGCTGACCTTGTGTTTCAGAGGATAAGGGGTTCAGAGGACAGAGGTTCAGAGGACAGGGGTTTCAGAGGACAGAAGACAGATAAATTTGCGGCGCTTCGCGCCGGGTAAAAGAGGAAAAACCGAGCGCTCGGTTTTCTGTCTTCTGTCCCCTATCTTCTGTCCTCTGAAACCCGAGCGTCCGGTTTTCCCATCACCCCCGGCGCGACAGCGCCGCAAGCTCATCTGTCTTCTGTCTTCTCAAACCTCTGTCCTCTGAAACCCGAGCGCTCGGTTTTCTGTCTTCTGGACGGCGCGACAGCGCCGCAAACTCATCTGTCTTCTGTCCCCTATCCTCTGTCCTCTGAAACTGTCTTCTTTTCTTGTGCCGGCACGCGGTAGGCTTCGGACGACCAGGCGCCGAGATCGATCAGCTTGCAGCGTTCGGAACAGAAAGGCCGGTATGGGTTTCCCGGATTCCACGGCGCTTCGCTCCCGCATTGCGGACAACGAACCTTGGTTACTTTCACTACCATCGCCAATTCCCGAACAGGACGAACGACAAGGGACTACAGATTACAGAAAACGATGTCGAACGGAATGTCCGGCGCGGTGTCCGGCTGGCGCTGGCGCGATCCGGTGTCCTGACGGACGAAACGGATGTTCAGCGCGTATTTGTTGGCGCTGATTTCCGGGACGAACGGCAACTGCTTCTCGAGCGAGACACGCACCATCTGCGAGGTGCCGCCGCTGAGCATCAACTGGAAGGAACCCCCACGGGCGAGCTGATGCTCGCCCGCGCCGCTGGCGCGCAACAGGCGCAGCACGATCGTCAGGCCATCACGCAGCGGCAACAGGGGCTGAAGCCATTCCCGCATCGTTTTCTGACGCACGGCGACATCCTGATGCAGCCAGTAGTGATACGACGGCAGATCGAATTCGCAGACCCCGCCGGGAATGACGGCACGACTCTTGATGGACATCAACCATTCGTTCTCGCGCAGGTATTGCCCGATCTTCCCGGTCATGGCCAGTAGCGCCGCGGATGATTGCTCGATTTCATAGAGCGCGGCGGAAAGCGCCTCTTCCGATATCTCGGGATTGTTGCGAAATGCCAGAAGCGACTGCCGCTGACGCTCAAGCTCCTGGATCAGGTCCATTTTCAGATCGGCGCGACCGGCCACTTCGAGTATCTCGAACAGTGACAGCAACATCACATGATGCTCGCGCTGCCCTTGCTGCTTGACGAAATAGGCGGCCTTCTCGAACAGATCCTCCAGACGCAAAAGCGCCCTGACACGCTCGTTGAAAGGATATTCGTAGGTAATCACGTTGCCGCCGATAGGCCGATCAAGATGGAATTTTCCGCATTTTGCAGCTTTTACGGATAAATCTCAATGCTTCCCGCGAAACCGCTCGGCACGACATCGCGCGTGAAGCGGCGGACTCGGGAGACATGCCCGATTCAGGCACGCCCCGAAACATGGAGACTCCCGCCGAGTTCGACGTAATATCGATGCAGGGCCAGGACCCCTTCGCGCAGTTCATCGCGCGCGCCGGTATTGGACAGAACGTCGTCCGCGACCGCCAGACGTTCCGCCCGGCTCGCCTGAGCGGCCATGATGCCGCGTACCTCTTTCTCGCTCAACGCGCTGCGCGCCATGACACGCGCCACTTGCCGCGCCTCGTCGCAATCGACCACGAGGATTCGGTCGACGCGCTCGCGGCAGACGCCGGATTCGAGCAGCAGCGGAACGACGAGCAGCACATACGGCGCGCGCGCGGCGCGTCGGCAACGCGCCGCGCTTTCGTCACGGATCAGCGGATGCAGGATGGCTTCGAGGCGTCTGCGCCCGGCCGGATCGGAAAAACAGAGCCGCCGCATGGCGGCGCGGTCGAGGCTGCCGTCCTTCGACACCACCGCGCCGCCAAACGCGCCGATGATCATGGGCATGGCGATGCCTCGCGCCGATGTCAGCTCATGCGCGATCGCGTCGGTATCGACGATCGCCGCGCCCAGTTCGGCAAAGAGATCGGCAACGGTCGTCTTGCCGCTGCCGATGCCGCCGGTCAGCCCGACGAGCAGGCTCATCACGCCGCCGTCTGGCCGCAAGCGCCCAGCCTGGCCTGGGGCAGCGCCTCGCCCAGTATCCGGCGCATTTCCCCGGCCTGCGATCCGGGACCGAGAAACTCGATCTGCGAAAGGCCCGATTTGCGAGGACGCTCGATCAGCCTCACCGAGCGAACCCCCTTTCCCTTCAACGCGGCAAGCGAGGACTCGGCGGCTCCCCGCGTGGAGAAAAGCCCGAGCGAGATCGCAAAACTGTCGGCGCCTTCCTGCATGATGAAGTATTCCCTGACGCCGAGCCTCCTCAGCTCCGCTACCTTGCTCTCGGCTTCGCGCCTCGTCCTGAGCGGCGGAATGAATACCCAATAGCCGGGGCTTCCCAACATGGCCGTGCGCGACAGCCTGAACGCCGGCAGTTTTTCCGCGAACAGCCGCTCGATGGCGTCCGCTTCGCTCTGCGAGATGTCGCTCAGCGCGAAGCAGACCTCCTCGCGCGGTGATCCCGCCATCGGCGGCTCCACGGACAAGGCCGGCGGTTCCGCGGGTGGCGGCGGCGGCTCCACGGGTGATGACGGCGGCTCCGCGGGCGATGGCGGTGGAGCCGCGGGCGGCGCGTCGTCCACGCGCTCCGCGTCCGCGCGGTTTTCCTCCGGGGGCTGTTCCTTCGACACAATGCGTATCTGATCGGCCCGCAGTTGAGCGCCGATCCGCGGGCCGTCGGTTTCGCCGGTTCCCAGGTAACCGCGTGACCAGGCAAAAAAGAGGAGGTTGGCAAAAGCCAGCAGAAAGACGAGAACGCGCATCACCAATGTCCTTGTTTCAGGCCGGATACGTCCGATGCCGCGGCGATTCGCGGATGGACTCGCGCGGATGTTCGGAATTTTCGAGATCGCCCGCCAGATAGCGGTCGCGGGCGGCTCCGCCGAAGCGCCCGTGTCCGGTCGGGTCGAGCGGCGGCGCGGGCGAGCGGCGAAACGCCGTGCCAGCGGGTTGGAATTTCGGGCTGTGGAAGAAGAAAGCGCGGCGACTCCATGAGGACTCCGAAAATGGACGATTGCAGGGCGATGTCGATTGGAAACGGCTTGCAAGTATACCGGCGCGAGGGCATCCCGTTCAGGAGACGCAACGCAGCAAGCCGTCGAGGACGAGCCTTTCCTCCAACCGGAAAGGGATTCCGAGACAAGGCGCGATGCGGTACGCCGCGCCGCCGGTCACCAGGCAAAACACGTCCTCCTCGGCGGAAGCCCTGGCGAACATCCGCTCGATGGCGCCGGCCTGGGCATGAAGGCAACCGGAGATGATGGCATCCGTCGTGTTGCGCGGCTCGTCGCGGTACTCGCCCTCGGCATCCGGTAACTGCGCGGTATTCTTGGCCAGCGCCGCGCACATCAGGCGCAGTCCGGGCAAAATCAGCCCGCCGCGGAAATCGCCGGCGGCGTCGAGCCAATCGACGGTCGTCGCGGTTCCCGCGCAGACGACGAGACATGCGCCCGAAGTCTTGGCGCGCGCGCCGATCATCGCCGCCCAGCGATCCGAACCGAGCCGCTCGGGCCGCTCGTAGGCGTTGCGCACCCCGTGCGCGGATGAGGCGCCCGAGCGCACCCAATGCAGCCGGCGGCCAGACGCGGCGGCGGTCGCCTCGATGGCCGCCTCGACCGGACGTCCGGCGACGCAGCACGCCACCACGTCCACGGCGCTCGGCCACCGTTCCGCGATCCCGTCCAGCCGGCCAGCGTCCTCGGTCGGCAGATCGCCCCCTGCTCCCCACGCCGAGCCGTCGTGTATCCCCCATTTGATGCGTGAATTGCCCGCGTCGATGGCGATGATCATCGCGGCCTCAGAGAAACGTCACCGGACAGGCAGCGCGTCAGCCCATCCGTCGTCCGCAGCAGCAACGCGCCGTCGACGTCGGCGCCCGCGCAAATGCCTTCCTTCTCGACGCGGCCATCGCGCAGCAGGCGTACCGGCCGATCCTGCCAGGCATGGCACTCATGCCATGCCTCGCGCAGTCCGGCGAAGCCGTCGGCGGCGAAGGTGCCGAAAACTCCGGCCAGTTCCGTGAGCAGGCCGGCCAACAGGACGTGCCGGTCGGGCAGTGTGGCGACGATCCGATCCAGCGCCGCCGGCGGCAGCGCGGCGCTCCCGGCGTCCCCGAGGTTTTCCGGGAGGCGCAGATTCAAGCCGATGCCGACGACGGCGCGCGCGATCTCGTCGTCGCCGCCGGCTTCGACGAGAATGCCGCCCAGCTTGGCGTCGCCGTGAAGGATGTCGTTCGGCCACTTGAGCGTGACGCCCTCCGCGCCGCACCGCGCGAGCGCGCGCACGACCGCCACGCCGACCGCCAGCGAAAGCCCGGAAAGACGCGCCAGTCCTCCGGGAAAATTCCACAGCACGGAGAAGGTCAGGCTGGCGTCGGGCGACGCGACCCACGCGCGTCCCCGGCTGCCGCGTCCGGCGGTCTGCCGGTCGGCGACGAGCACCGTCCCGGAAGGCGCGCCGTCCGCCGCCCACCGCGTCAGCAGGGTATTCGTGGACGGGCATTCGGCGACGGAAAGGACACGAAGTTCAGAGGACAGATTTTTGAGAGGACAGAGGACAGAGAAACCCGGCGCCCGGTTTTCC
>JAITAJ010000369.1 GCA_031284185.1 Accumulibacter sp.
TCCGCTATCATTACGCTCCCGCAGTCAAAGAACCTTCGACATGTCCAGCCAAACCCCTCTCGCCAACGTCCGCAACATTCGCCTCGAAGACTATGCGCCATCGCCGTACCTGATCGAAACGGTCAGCCTCGACGTGGATATCCGCGCCGGGGAAACCCTCGTTGCCGCCACCCTGAAATGTTCGCGCAACCGGGCCGTGCCCGAACCCCGGCCGCTGATTCTCGATGGCGAGGAACTGGAAACGCTGTCGCTCAACCTGGACGGCGAGCCGCTTCCGCCGGAAGCCTACCGGCTCGACGCATCCCGGCTGACGATCGACGAGGCGCCCGAGCAATTCACCCTGGAGACGCGGGTGCGCATCCGGCCCGACGCGAATACCCGGCTTTCCGGCTTCTATCGCAGCCGTGACGGTTACTTCACCCAATGCGAACCCGAAGGCTTCCGGCGCATCACCTGGTTCATCGACCGCCCGGACGTGATGGCGCGCTACACCGTGACCCTGCACGCCGACAGGGACGCCTTCCCGGTACTGCTGTCCAACGGCAACCCGACGGCCCGCGGCGACGAGCCGGACGGTCGCCATTACGCGACCTGGGAAGACCCCTTCATGAAGCCGAGCTACCTGTTCGCAATGGTTGCCGGCAGGCTCGACGTGCTGCGCGACGGCTTCCGCACGGCATCGGGCCGCGAGCTGCATCTCTCGATCTACGTCGAACCGGGCAAGCTCGACCAGTGCGCGCACGCCATGTCCGCGCTCAAGAAGGCCATGCGCTGGGACGAGGAGCGCTTCGGGCTGGAATGCGACGTGGATCACTACATGATCGTCGCCATCGGTGATTTCAACATGGGGGCGATGGAGAACAAGGGCCTCAACATCTTCAATACCAAATACGTGCTGGCGCGCGCCGACGTGGCGACCGACGCCGATTTCGAGAACATCGACCGGGTCGTGGCGCATGAGTATTTCCACAACTGGACCGGCAACCGGGTGACCTGCCGCGATTGGTTCCAGCTCTCGCTGAAGGAAGGACTCACCGTCTTCCGCGACCAGGAATTCGGCGCCGACACGCACAGCCGCGAAGTGGCGCGCATCCGCCAGGTGCGCGGTCTGCGCGCCACGCAATTTCCCGAGGACGCCGGCCCGATGGCCCACCCGGTGCGTCCGTCGAGCTACGTCGAGATCAACAATTTCTACACGCCCACCGTTTACGAGAAGGGCGCCGAAGTCGTGCGCATGATCCAGACGCTGATTGGCCGCGAGGCGTTCCGCGCGGGCATGGACGAGTATTTCCGCCGGCACGACGGTCAGGCGGTGAGCTGCGAGGACTTCGTCGCGGCGATGAGCGCGGCCTCCGGCTTCGATTTCTCGCCATTCATGGCCTGGTACCGCCAGGCCGGGACGCCGCGCGTCGCCGCGCGTGGCGTATACGACGATGCCGCGCGTCGCTACACGCTGATGCTCACCCAGTCGTGCGCGCCGACGCCGGGACAGGCGGAAAAACACCCCTGCCTGATTCCGGTGGCGGTCGGGCTGGTCGGTCCGGACGGCCGGGATTTCGACCTGGGAGGCGGAACGACCACGCGCGTGCTGCGGCTTGCGGCTTCCGAACAGACTTTCGTGTTCGAGAACATCCCCGCCGCGCCAGTGCCTTCGCTGCTGCGCGATTTCTCCGCGCCGGTCATTCTCGACGTTCCATGCGGTGATGGAGACTTGGCGCATCTGCTGGCGCACGACAGCGACCCGTTCAACCGATGGGAGGCGGGACAGCGCCTGTTCGGCCGCTTGATTCTCGGCAATGCGGCGCGCCGTCTGCGAGGTGAAAAAGAGGAATGGCCGGACGACGTCGCCGCCGCCGCGCGCGCGGTGCTGAAAGGCAACGGCGATCCGGCGTTCATCGCCGAAGCGCTGACCTTGCCCAGCGAGGCGACGCTGGCCGAACAAATGACGGTGGTCGATCCGGAAGCGCTGTTCCTCGCGCGCGACGGGCTGGCCCGCTGGCTGGCGGCGATGCTGGAAACGAATTTCGTGACCGTTTACACCCGGCTCGCGCCCGCCGGGGCATATCGATGGAACACGGCGGAAGCCGCCCGCCGGCGGCTGCGTCACCTGTGTCTCGACTACCTGAACCGGCTCGATGTGGCGGAATACCGGGCGCTGGCCTTCCGGCAATTTGCCGGGGCGGACAACATGACCGACCAGTTCGGCGCGCTCGCCGTGCTGTCCCAATGTGACTGTCCCGAGCGCGTCACTGCCCTGGAGGATTTTTACGACCAATGGCGGCACGAGGCGCTGGTCGTCGACAAATGGCTGTCGGTACAAGCCGCCAGCCGCCTGTCAGGCACGCTGCGGTGTGTCGAGGAGCTTACCCGGCATCCCGCCTTCGATGCGCGCAACCCGAACAAGATTTACGCGCTGCTGCGCACTTTCGGCGCCAATCACCGGCATTTCCATGCCGCCGATGGTGAAGGCTACCGTTTCCTCGCCGCGCGGATCGGCGAACTCGACCCGTTCAACCCACAGGTCGCCGCGCGTCTGGCGCGCTGCTTCGACCGCTGGCGGAAATTCGACGGCACGCGCCAAAAACATGCTCGCGCCGCGCTGGAAAGCCTGCTTCGTCAGCCCGGCCTGTCGCGCGACGTGTTCGAGGTGGTGAGCAAGGGGGTGGGGTTCAGAGGACAGAGGGTAGAGAAGACAGAGGACAGATGAGTTTGGGCGCTTCGCGCCGAGTGGGGGAGGGAAAACCGAGCGCTGGGGGTCAGAAGACAGAGGGTTCAGAAGACAGCAACTGTGTTCAAAAGCAAGTTTTTTACGCCAAGAGAAGTAGGTCAAGGGAGAGAGAAATTGTCCTGCCAGGGTTGTCCGGATTTGCAGATAGCGTTCAGGATGGAAAGGAGCTTGTGCATACAGGCGACCAGAGCGACCTTCTTGGCCTTGCCCTTGTCGAGCAGGCGCAGATAGAAGGG
>JAITAJ010000393.1 GCA_031284185.1 Accumulibacter sp.
CGAGCAGTTGCCGCGCCTTCGCCGACCAGGGCATGAGTTCGGCGTCGAGGCAGACCCATTCCGTCCGGAAGTCGCGCCAGAAGCCGGAGGCATTGAGAACCGCGTCGAGCCGCTCCAGCAGCGCGGACTCGCCGGCGGCGTCGCCGAAAAAGCTCCTGCCGGTGCGGGTGTGGATGACGCCGCGCTTGCCGTCCCGCGCGCCGAATCGCTTCGCGGCGGTTTCCGCGTTCCGGGCGAGGACGATCACCGCCCGCGAACCCATGTGCTTCTGTTCGCAGACGACCCGGCCGATTCCCCGCGCCTTGTAATAACCGAAGGCCTCCGCCGGATATTCCAGATAGCTTTCCAGGCGGCTCGTTTCGCAGGGCGACATGGTCGGCGGCAGGTAGATCAGCCAGTGCGGATCAATGGCGAAGCGGCTCATCACTTCGAGCGCGGCCATCGCGTTCTCCCGCCGGATCCTGACGTTTTGCTTCAGGCGCGTCAGGATGAAGGGCTGATGCAGGACGTCGTCGATGTCGAGCGTGTCGTCGTCCGCCTGGATTCGGAGCTGCAAAGGCTTGACCGGGCGGAAGTACTCCCGCGCCGCGGCGATCTCGACGGTTTCCTTTTCGGGATAGCGGAAGGCCGTGAGCTTGCCGCCGAAGACGCAGCCGGTATCGATGCACACGGTATGGTTGAGGCTAACGGCTTCGGGAACCGGGACGTGCCCGAAGACGACGAGCGCCTTGCCGCGATACTCGTTCGCCCACGGCGCGCGCACCGGCAGGCCGTATTCGTCGGTTTCGCCGGTCGTTTCGCCGAACATGCAGAACTCGCGCACCCGCCCGGAGCCGCGCCCCTGGTATTTTTCGATCAAGCCGGCGTGGGCGACGACGAGCCTGCCGTCGTCGAAGACGTAATGGCTTCTCAGCGAATCGAGAAAGCGCCTGATCTCGGCGCGGAATTCCTCGCTTTCCCGGGCGAGTTCGCCGATCGTCCGGTCGAACCCGTGCGAGGGGGTGACTTCCCTGCCCTTCAGGTATTTCAGCAGCTTGAAATCGTGGTTGCCGACGAGGCAATCGGCCACGCCGTCCTCGACCGCGCGCATGACCAGCCGCAATACCTTGACGTTGTCCGGGCCGCGGTCGCACAGGTCGCCGAGAAAGACGAGCCGGCGGCCCTGCGGATGCGGCGCGATCGCGTAATTCCCGGCATCGACGCCATAGCCCAGGGCCTCGACGAGCCGGCGCAGTTCGTCGAAACAACCGTGCACGTCGCCGATGATGTCGAACGGGCCGCGTTCTCCCTTCCGATTGTTCCACAAGGGCTTGCGCACGATTTCGACGGCGCCGGCCTCGGCCTCGCCACGGAGCGCGAAGACGAAGCGGAATCCTTCCCTTTCCAGCCCCTTGAGCGAACGCCGCAACTGCGCCACCTGGTTTTTGACGACGTGATCGCCGAAATTCCGGTCCGCCCGCGCCTTGTTGCGTTCTTGGCACAGGGATTCCGGCATGTCGAGCACGATGGCGACGGCGTGGCAGTCCCGTTCGCGCGAAAGGCGCAGCACGCCCTGACGCGCCTCCTTCTGCACGTTGGTGGCGTCGATGACGGTCAGCCGGCCGAGGGCGAGCCGCTTGTCGGCGAGGTAGTACAGGGCCTCGAAAGCATCCTTCGAGACGGACTGGTCGTTCTCGTCGTCCGAGACCAGGCCCCGGAAAAAGTCGGAAGACAGGATCTCGGTGGGCTTGAAATGGGCTCTGGCGAAGCTCGATTTGCCGCTGCCGGAAGCGCCGATCAGCGCGACGACGGCCAGTTCGGGGATCTCGATGGTTTTTGTTCCGCTCATACCCCGCCTCCTTCCGCGGCCAATGCCGAAAAATGCGCCATCTGCGTCGGCGCGCCGAGTTTTTCGTCGGTCTCGCCGATCTCCGCAAAGCGCACCGAGTAGCGCTGCTCGCCGGCGACGCGCGCCCCCCATCGCCTGAATTCGTCGCGCGTCCACTCGAAACGGTGGTCGCCATGGCGCAGGCCGTCGACGCCGTATTTTTCGTTGTATTCGCGGTTGGGCGTGGTCAGGATCACGTTCCGCGGCCGGGCGTGCCGGAACAGAACCTGCTCGAAGGCGGACAGGCGCGGCAAATCGAGATGCTCGATCACCTTGACGACGCAGGCCGCGTCGAAGCCCGCGAAGCGCTTGTCGCGGTAAGTGAGCGAGCCCTGGAAAACGTCGATCCGCTCTTTTTGCGCCTCGCTCAGCCGCTCGTAGCGGATTCTGTCCCTGGCGCGTTCCAGCATCGAGAAGGAGACATCCACCGCGGCGATTTTTGTGAAGCTCGTTTCCTTGACCAGCAGGGCAAGCAAATGCCCCTCGCCGCAGCCGATGTCGATCACGCTGCGCGCGCCGCAGGCCCGCACGGCGGCCAGCACGCTGCCCAGGCGCTGCCGGTTCAGGCTCGGGCGTTCCTCCGCGTTCTCGTCCGGCGGTTCATCGTCGCCTTCCGGTATTTCGTCGTTCGCCGCTTGCAGGCGCGCCAGCGCCAAGTTGGCCAGGAAGCGGCTCTTGGCGAGGTAGCGGCGGGCGATGAAATCTCTTTCGGGATGGTTCTTCAGCCATTCCTCGCCGTGGCGCAGGAGTTTGTCGACTTCTTCCTCGCCCACCCAGTAATGCTTGTTCCGATCGAACACGGGAATCAGGACGTAGAGGTGGTGCAGCAGATCGGCGAGGCGGAGCCTGCCGCGCAGGGTCAGGTTCACGTAAGGGCTGTCGCGCCACTCCGGGAACTTCTCGTCGGACGCGAAGGCTTCGAAAGAAACCGCGTAGCCCAGCGGCTCGAACACCCGGCGCAGCATCGCCGTTTCGCCGCGGCACGGCAGCATGGCGAGCGTCGCGGTCAAGTCCAGCGCGGCATCGGCCAGGGTCTGAAATTCGTCGTGCCGCCCGCTCATCGCCGAGCCGAAAACCCGCGCAATGGCTACGCTCATGAAGGACGACGACACGTAGGGCCGATCGTTGACGTAGTCGAACAAGCCGCCGGCCGCGCCCGTCCGCCCCTTGGCCAGATCGACGGGATCGATGTCGAGCAGCAGGGCGATGGTCGTTTTTTCGTCCGAGACTTCCGGGTAGAAAACGAAGGCCCGGCCGTGATTCAACTCGAATACCTGCGGCCGGGCGGGGTTTTTGCGGAACAAAAAGCCAATGCGCCGAGTGTTTTCACCGGTGTATGCGATGGTCAGGAGCATGACGAATCCTTGTGGCGTGCGGAGGCGGAAGTTTACCCTTTCCGTTCGCGGATCGGGTTTTCGCGGCATCGCGTCATGGCCGTGTAGATATCGGCCAGGATCTCCGCGTCGAGCAGCGCGCCGTGGAACGCGCGTTTCGCTCCGTCGATCCCCGTTTTTCTCGCCGCTCCCGTTCTTTCTTCCGGCATTTCGATTCCTTCCGCTGAATACAGGCTGTCATCCGCGCTCATGCGACAATTGGCGTCGCATGAAAGCAAGGCCGTTTCATGAAAGAGAACGGACATGAACGACGAACCCGGACAGATACTGTCAATGATTTGATGTTCGACCTACGGACCGGGAAGTTTTTGGTTCATGCGTCTCCTTTCATCGCCCGCCGCGCGGCGAAAAAGCCGGACAGGAGTTGAGCGCATTCTTCGGCCAGTAGCCCGCCGACGATTTCCGTGTGGTGATTGAGCCGTTCGAGCGCGAACAGGTCGACGATGCTGCCGTGCGCGCCGGTTTTCGGGTCGCGCGCGCCGTAGACCACGCGCGAGATCCGGGCATGCAGGATCGCGCCGGCGCACATCGCGCACGGCTCCAGCGTCACGACAAGCGTGCAGCCGTCCAACCGCCAGCGCCCCAGCGCCGCCCCGGCCGCGCGCAAGGCCACGACCTCGGCATGGGC
>JAITAJ010000033.1 GCA_031284185.1 Accumulibacter sp.
AATCTCGTAGGCGATATCGAGCGTATCGGACGCCACGACGGGAAACGCGACCTTGGCGTCGTCGACTGCCTGCAACCAGAACACCGTCCCGCCGCCTTCCTCGTGAAACAGCTTGAAACTCCTGTAATTTTCGAACCCCGCCATGCCTTTCGGAAAGGTAAACACCGTGTCGGGATCCACCTGTACATTCTTCAAACCAAAACGAGCAATATCAATTTTCATGAGTACTCCCCAGGTTGAAGGCTACAGACATTTAAGCAGAATATATCCGGGGCGGCAAGCTCGCGGCGCGCATGGGCTGGGCCATGCCTGCAGGACGGTCAAGGAGCGGTGCGCGAGTGGATGCGCAGGTCAAGGAATGCCGAGCGCCTGCAACGGCAGGCGGATTTCCGACGGCTGGAAGTGCAGTTCCGCCGTCGTCAGGGCGCGAGCGCGACGGACGACTGCCCAGCAAGGACGCCATCTCCAGCCGGTCGTGAAAAATACTGGTCGGCGGTGGACGCGGCCGGCAGCGATTTGCCGCTTTCATGAAAAATGATCGTCGCCCCCGGTTTCGAACAGCAGAGGTTTGAATTCTTCCTGTTCCAGGTCTTCCCGGCGGCCGGCTTCCACGGCCTGGGCTTTTTGCCAGTTCTCATGGTGATAGTCTATCTTCTCGCGTTCCCGGTTGGCCAAAAGCCAGCCGTCACGAGCGGTTTGCGCGTTCTTCCGCGCTTCTTCCAGGGCGCGGTCGGCTTCCCGCAAGGCTTCTTCCCTTGCCAATTCCTCCTCGGCAAGGCTGGAAAGCCCGGCCTTGAAGGCTTCGATTTCATCCTGGTTCAGGATCCGATCCATGATGGATTGATAACGGCGCTCGACTTCCTCTTTTCGCCAGACCTTGTAGCGCTCCAGTTCCCTTTCCCTCGCCAGCCGTTCCTCCTGCGCCGCGCGCAACCGGATTTCCGCCGCCTGCATCGCCTTTCTGGCCGCGTCGACCCGGAAATCGCGGATTTTCATGAGGCCGGCCAAGGGGTAGAGCATGTCGAGGCTGATTCACCGATGTCAGCCCACGACGCGGAGCAGGGCGGCCAGCGTATCGTCGAAACTGGAAATCTCGTCCAGCCTCTGGCGTAGGAAGGCGTTGACCGCGCCGATCTTTGCCAGCGCCCGGTCGGCCTCGGCATCGTTCCCCTTCTGGTATTCGCCGATCTGCACCAGAAGCTCGATCTCGGCGTATTTGGCGAGAATGGCGCGCAGTTTTTGCGCGGCTTCGCGATGAGATTTCGAGGTGATCGCGCCCATGACCCGGCTGACGCTCGCCATCACGTCGATGGCCGGATAATGGTTGGCGGCGGCAAGTTTCCGGGAAAGGACGATGTGGCCGTCCAGGATGGAGCGCGTCTCGTCGGCGATGGGTTCGGTCATGTCGTCGCCTTCCACGAGCACCGTGTAGAGCGCCGTGATGGAACCCTTGTCGGAGTTGCCTGCCCGTTCCATGAGGCGCGGCAGTGTGGAGAAGACGGAAGGCGGGAAGCCGCGCCGGGTCGGCGGTTCCCCGGCGGCCAATCCGATTTCCCGCTGCGCCCGCCCGAAGCGGGTGACGGAATCCATGAGCAGCAGCACCTTCCTCCCCTGGTCGCGGAAATATTCGGCGATGGCCGTCGCGGTATAGGCGGCCTTCAGGCGTTCCATCGAGGAGCGGTCGGAGGTGGAGACGACCAGCACGGCCTTCTTGCGGCCCTCCGGTCCCAGGTCGTGCTCGATGAACTCGCGCACCTCGCGTCCGCGCTCGCCGATCAGGGCCAGCACGCAGACATCCGCCGAGGCGCCCTTGATGATGCTGGAAAGCAGCGTACTCTTGCCGCCGCCCGCCGCCGCGAAGATACCCATGCGTTGTCCCTCGCCGCAGGTCAGGATGCCGTCCAGCACGCGCAGACCGAGCGGCAGGGGCTTGTCGATCAGCTTGCGGCTCATGGGGGTGGGCGGATCGGCGTAGACGGGATAGAACCTCGTGGCGGCAAGCGGCGGGCCGCCGTCGATGGGGTTGCCCAGTCCGTCCAGGATGCGGCCCAGAAGATCGTCGCACACCGCGATGGCGTGGATTTCGCCGGTGGGGATCACCTCCGTATCCGGCGCGATGCCCTGCAGGTTGCCCAGTGGCGTGAGAATTGCTTCCCGCCGCGCGAAGCCCACCACTTCGGCCTTCAATTCCCACGGATCATGCGGATTTCTCAGCACGCAGATTTCCCCCACGCGCACGCCCGGCACCACTGCCCGGATGATCGTCCCCACCACCTGCACCACCCGTCCCCGCACCTCCTGCAAGGAGGCGCGGGTGACCGCTTCTTCCAGCAAAGCGCTGATATATTCGAAACGCATCGTATTCCGGGGATGAAGGACTGGAAAGTCACGCCAGACGATGGACGGATCATAGCACTTTCGGGGGCAGGGTTCAGAGTACAGCGATTCAGAGGACAGCGGTTAGAGAGGACAGAAGACAGATGAGTTTGCGGCGCTTCGCGCCGTCCAGAGGACAGAAAACCGAGCACGTTTCAGAGGACAGCGGTTTGAGAGGACAGAAGACAGATGAGTTTGCGGCGCTGTCGCGCCGTCCAGAGGACAGAAAACCGAGCGCTCGGGGTCAGAGGACAGAGGATAGTGGACAGAAGACAGATGAGCTTGCGGCGCTGTCGCGCCGTCCAGAGGACAGAAAACCGAGCGCTCGGGTTCAGAGGACAGCGGTTTGAGAGGACAGAAGACAGATGA
>JAITAJ010000043.1 GCA_031284185.1 Accumulibacter sp.
AGCCGCCCAAACCGATGCCGTGGAGCTGGTCGCACGGCGTATCCTGATGAAGCATCGCCGGGCGTTCGAGGAGCTGGCGAAATGATCTGCCTGTCGACGGAACAGGTCCTGCTGCTCCACCGGATCACCGCCGAGGCCAGCGGCGGATCGGCCGGCGTGCGCGACGGGGGCTTGCTCGATTCGGCGCTCAACGCGCCGTTCCAGACCTTCGGCGGGCAGGAACTCTATCCCTCGCTGGTCGGCAAGGCGGCGCGGCTGGGCTATTCACTGATCGCCAATCATCCCTTCGTCGATGGCAACAAACGCATCGGCGTTGGCGTCGCCGACGGGAGCCTGAGCACCGGCTTCGTTTCATCTGGCCGGTATGGGGTATGGGGCGGAATATTGTGAGAGCTGCGAGAAGAAACGAAACATGAGCTTCGATCACGGCAATTACAGATTTGTACATCGAGGCTGGGAAGAGTGTCCCAGAACCTACGATTCCGCGCCAAGAATGAGAGCCTATGGCCGGGCGTCCTCAAAAATGGGATATGCCTCGCTGTATGAATTGAATCGTTCTACTGAAACGCGCCATCGCGCCTTGACGACCACAAAGAAAGCGGAACGGCAGCTGGCGCAAAAAATGATCCGTAATGAATTGAAGAATTCACTTGATTCGTAACGAACCTCAGTCATTTATCGTATCCCATGAGAAAATCTTCCGAAGCGGGCGAGACGCCCGCGCTCCCCGTCTTTCCGCGGAAGAAGAGAATGGAGCGCGGGCGAATGACGATGGGGAATGCGCGGATATTCGTCGCGCCATGATCGGCGTCTTCTACTATTTCGGCCAATGCGTCCATGCCCGCCCCGAAGCCCTGGACGGGGCGGAAGTCTATGGCGAATCGAAGACGACTTCGTTTTCCCATCTCGAATTCTGGGAAAGCGAACTCAAGAAGAACATGCCCTGGGATTATGATTATTTTCCGCGCGGGCGGGTGGTTTACGGCCTGAAGACGAGGAAACACACGCTGTACATCGACAGGTGCCTGAACGATCCGGAGATCATCCGGTCGATCGCGGCGGCGTTCGGATTGTCCGGAGAGAGCGGGTATGGCGTCCGCTTCGATGAGCATTACCAGTGCCGTCGATGCAACCGGGATTACATCGAATGAGGGCCTGGGCGGACACGGAAATCCGCCCCCGACGCCTTCGGCATCACGACACCCGGTCAAACGCATCCTGGAAACAAGGTCATCGCTCGGGCTGCCCGCCTTGCCCGGCTCGCAGGGACGGGCGCGAAACTCGGCGCTTCGCGTCGACATTGCGGAGCTGTCCGCGAAACAGCGGGTCATTCCTTGGCCCGCCGAATCCGGAGTTTGCCGAACGAACCCAGGCATGGTTTGCCGTTGCCGGAGAAGGGAAACGGCCGTCGAGAGGATTCCGGGCGCTTAGCCGAAGCCAAAACCTGTTCTCGTCCCCGCCCGTCTCATGGGCATAGGTACCCCCCTGATTCAGCGTGAAAAAACAGGGGATTTCCGCAGGGCGCGCCGCCTCGGAAGCCGCGACGGCGGCGCGAAATCCGCCACGACGGGCGCGGGCCATGCCCCCTGCAAGCGGATGCCTTCGGCATCGCGACTCCCGATGAAACGCATCCTGAAAAAATATCTTTCCCCTGGATACCTGTGTTCACGGGGGGCGGAGATCCCGGCATGGCTTTCCCGTTGGGCGCGAGCGCGTCATCTTTTGGCGCGCGCCGTCCGATCCCCCGGCCGTCCATGTGCGACACGATACGTCGGTTTGCGGCGCTTCACGCCGGGGGAGGAACGAAAAACCGAGCGCTCGGTTTCTCTGTCATCTGTCATCTGTCTTCTCAAGGTTCTGTCCTCTGCTTCCCCAGTTTTTCGAGCAGCGCGTCCGGACTTGCCAGGCGCATTTCGCCCGTGCGCATGTCGACGGCGACCTGTATGGTGTAGCCGCGCGTGAGCCGTTTTCCGGTTTCCGCGTCGTGGATCAGGTAATCGATTTTGAGCCGGTTTTCCCACTCCGTGAGGAAAGCGTCGACCTCGATGCGCTGGCGGTAGCGCAGCGGCTGCGCATAGCGGACGAAAAGCTCGATCACCGGCCAGGCGTAGCCCGAAGCCTTCATCTCCGGATAGTCGTAGCCGAGCGAGCGCAGCAGCTCGTTGCGCGCCCGCTCGAAGTAGCCCGCGTAGTGCCCGTGCCAGCAGATTTCCAGCGGATCGATGTCCTGGAAGGGAATTTCCAGCGTCACGCCATGACGCCAGCGGCTTTGCGGATTTCTCATCTTTCACTGTCCGAATTTTGCCCGCCCGGCGCTTGCCAGAAGGGGAAGAAATTGAACCATTGCAGCGGGTATTTGCGGCATTCTCCGGCCAACGCGGCGGCATAAGCCTCGAGGTAGGGGCGAAGCGCCGCCTCGCGCGTCCCGCGCGGCAGAACGACGCGCTCGGCCAGCAGACGCACGGTGACGGCGAAATCCCGGGCGCGGCGGGCGCTGAACATCATGAACACGGGACAGGCCAGCGCGGCGGCGAGAATGTACGGCCCCACCGGAAAATACGCGCTCCCGCCGAGAAAGGACGCGGCGAGCGTGGAACCGCCCGGCGTGGGCGGGACGCGATCCCCGGCGATGACCACGAGACCGCCGCCGGAAATGTGTTCGGACAGCCGCATGGCCGTGGACAGGCCGATGCCGCCGACCTCGATCATCTCGATCCCCATTTCGGGATCCATCGATTTCAGGATCCGGTTGAAGCGCTCGGCATTCCGGGTATGCGCGAGCAGCAGGAGTCTGAGGCCGCCGTGACGGTCGTGCGAGAGCCTGCGGCACAGTTCCGGGTTTCCGAAGTGCGCGGTGATGATGAGCGCGCCGCGCTTTTCGCCGATCAGGCGTTCGAGATGATCGACGCCTTCGGCGGTGTAGGGCGCGTCCCAGGCCCTGCCCGGATCGGACGCCGCGAGCTTGACGGCGATCGTTTCTCCGAAGCTCATGAAATGACGGAAGCTGTTGCGCAGGGTGGGCGGCGGCGTCGCGCCTCCGCTCGCCTCATGCAGCCGGGCAAGGTATTCCAGCGAGGCGCGCCGGGCGGGGCCGTTGCCGAGGAAAAACCAGGGCATCAGGCCGTGGAGCAGCGCGCGGAACAAGGCCGCGCCGCCACGCCGGTAAACCCAGAACAGAAAACGCATGCCGCCGGAAAAACCGGCCTCTTCGATTCGCGCCCAGTGCATCCTAACTTCCCTTGCCGAAATGGCGGGCGGCGAGGAGCGGCAGGCGCGAAAGCATCCCGAAAAAGAGCCGCGCGTGCATGGCCGATAGGCGCAGGTTGTCCCGCCAGAGGCGGAAATGCGAAATCCCGCCCGGCGGATAGCGGACCGCCACCGGCAGGTTGAGGATGGGCACGCCCGCCCAGGCGAGCCGGACGATGACCTCGGTGTCGAAATCCATGCGCGTCGCGTGGCGCAGCGCGGGCAGGAGCGGCAGGGTCGCCGCGAGCGGATACACGCGGAAGCCGCACATCGAATCCCGGATGCTCCGGGACAAGGTGTTGATCCACACCCAGACATGGGTGATGTAGCGCGCGAACAGGCGTCCCCTGGGCACGCTCGCGTCGTAGCGCGGAAAACCGGCGATGATCGCGCCGGGGTTGGCCGCCGCCGCCGAAAGGAAGCGCGGGATGGCTGCCGGGTCGTGCTGCCCGTCGGCATCGACCTGCAGGGCGTGGGTTGCGTGAAGTTCGCCGGCCAGGACGAGCCCCGTCATCACCGCCGCGCCCTTGCCGCGGTTTTCTTCGTGCCGCGCAAGGACGACGGGCGGCTTCGAGGGATCGTCCGGCAGACGCGCCGCGAGATCGTCCAGCAGACGCGCCTCGTCCGCGTCGCTGCCGTCGTCGACGAGGATGACCGGCAGGCCGTTTCCGCGCAGGGCGCGCAGCACCTCTCCCACGGCGCCGGCGTGATTGAACACGGGAACCACGGCGACGGCCTTCATGGCGCGGCGGCCGGTTTTCTCGGCGCGAATATCCCGCGCGAGCACGGCTTGCCATCCAGGATGTAGCGGAACTCGAGTTCGCTCCCGCCGCGCCGCCGGGAAAGCTCCAGCCTCGGACTGTCGCCGGGCCGGATCAGGTTCTGGAATTTGAGTCTGGAAACGTTCGAGGCCGTGGCGTCGAAACCGAAATACACTCGCCCGTAGTGCGCCGCCCAGTCGATCTGCACCACGCCGGGCAAGACCGGCAGATCGGGGAAATGCCCTTCGAACCAGACGAGATCGGCGGGCATCCTGAGCAGAAGCGCCACCCCGTCTTCGACCGCGCCGGGAATTTCCTCGGCACGCGGGAATTCGGGCGCGAACAGGCGTTCGAGATCGCCTTGCGTCGTCTTGCCCATCTCGTTGGCCGGAAAGTTTTCCACGTACCGCCAGCGGCGCGGCATGGCCAGCGGATCGAGCCGGTCGGCAAGGCGTGAGCGCAGACGCGCGTTGAAGCGGATTTTCTTCTCCGCCGTGAGTTTCCGGCGGCCCTCCGGGCCAAGGATGACGACCGCGGCGAGAATGAGCCTCTCCCCTTGCGCGCCCGGCAAGGGCAGCACGCGCGCTTCGGCCACTTCCGGCAGGCGGGCGAGTTCCCGCTCGACCTGATCGGGTGAAATTCTTTTCTCGCCGATTTTCACCAGGCGGTCGGCCCGCCCCAGGAGTTCCAGCCCGCGTTCGTCCAGGCGGGCGAGATCACCGGAGAGAAAGCCGCTCATCCGCTCGGATTCGGGCAAGAGCGGAGAATGAATCAGGAGCCGGGACGAGCCTTCCTCCAGGGCGAGGCGTACTCCCGGCATCGGCTGCCACGGCTGACCGACTGTGCGGCGCGCCACGGCGCCGGTTTCGGTGCTGCCGTAAATTTCGTGGAGCGGCGCGCACAGATGCTCGGATGCCGCGCATGCCGCCTCCGGCGCCAGCGGACTGCCGGCCGATGTCGCCATCCTCCAGCGCACGCCGGACGACCGCGGCGCATCCGGCAAGTGCCTGAGAAAAGTCGGCGCCGAGACGAGCGCGTAATCGGCGGGCGGCAAACGGCCGGCGTCCTCGGGGTAGCGGAGTTTTTCCACGACGAAGGGACGCCCGGCGGCAAGCGGCCAGAACAGGAAGAAGGGCAGGCCGTACATGTGTTGATGCGGCACGCTGGCGACGAAACGGGTTTCCGGCGTCAGCTCGCCGCCGAAGGATCGCTCCAGCATGTCGGCCTCGGCGCGCAGCTGGGACAGGCTTTTTCCGATCAGCGACGGCGTGCCGGTGGATCCCGACGTATATGACATCACGCCGGGGCAGCCGTGATCGATCACGGGATCTTCCCCGGTTTCGCCGGCCCACGACGCCAGGGCATTTTCCGCGTTACCGGCCCCGACCCAAGGCATCGGCAGCGCTTCGCGCGTCACGGGCAGATCGTCGCCGGGCAGCGCGACCGTGAGGCCCAGCGACCAGCCCGCCAGCAGCCAGACCGCGAAACGGCAGGCATCCGGCTCATGCAGCGCGAAGCCCGGACGCCCGCCGGCATTGCCCGGATGGAGCCTTGCCAGCGCGCGCCGCGCCGCCGCGACATCGGCGCAAAATTCCATCCGCGAGACGGCCCGCCCGGCGCGATACGCCACCGGCCCGCCCGTTTCCGGCAAGACCCGGCGGCGTTCATCCATGAGGCGCTTCCCGCATGACGTGGCGGCGGATCAGCCATTCCCCCGCGAACATGCCGCCCATCAAAAGATACGAAACACAGCCGCTGTAGATCGCCCAGGCTTTTTCACCCAGCCCGATGCTCCACAGCGTGAGCGCGATGTTCACCACGAAGAACACGCACCAGGCCTGCGTCACGCGCCGCGTGTAGCGCACGCCCCGTGGCGGAAGATCCGGATCGGCCCTTCGCGCGAGGCGCTCGACGATGCTCTGCTCCTGCGCGAGACTGCCCGCGAAGAGGCACAGGAAAAGGAGGCTGATCAGCACGGGATAATATTGAAGCGATACGGCGCTGCGGAATACGAGCGCCAGAACGCCCATCGCCGCGGCGAGCGCGCCCGGCAGCCATCCCATGCGCGAAGACGCGGCGGAAAACAGCGGCATCCCGCGGCGCGGCAGGGCCAGCGGCAAGAGGACGAACCCGCATGGCCAGAACGGCCAGTCCCGCCAGAGACAAATCCAGAACATCGAGGGCAGGAGCAAAGCGGCGGCGGCAAACCGGCCCGGCATCAGCCCCCCTTGGAAAAACCGCAGACGACGTCGACGATGTCGCCCACGGTACGGATTTTCTTGAACTCATCCGGCATCAGCTGCCGGCCGGTCCGCTTCTTGAATTCGACCGCAAGGTCGATGGCGTCGATGCTGTCGATGTCGAGATCCTGATAGAGATCGGCTTCGGGAGTGATTTTTTCCGCGTCGATCTCGAAGAGTTCGACGAGGAGCTGCCGGATCAAGCCATAAGCGGAGTTTCTGTCCATTTTTTGCCTCTCCCGCTGTCCGGTCAGCGTGTCCGGTTTGCCGCGACGTAATCGGCCAGCGCGCGCGCCGAGGCGAAAATCTTGCGCGTTTCCTCGGTTTCGGCGGAAATTTTCAGTCCATACCGCTTCTGCAACCCGACTCCCAGCTCCAGCGAATCGATGGAATCCAGTCCCAGCCCCTCGCCGAACAAGGAGTCGTCGTCCCCGATGTCTTCGGGCGTCACGTCTTCCATATTCAGCGCTTCGATGATGAACACCTTGATTTCGTGTATCAGATCCTCTTGCGTCGCCATGCCATTCCTTTGATCAAAAATCGGTTCCGGCCGCCTTCCCTTTCAGGGGAGCGCGTTATCGCCCGGTACGAGCGTGGATCGAAGCGATGAGCCGGGTCACGGGAAAAGGCGCATGATACCAAGTCCTCAGACCCGTGACCCCGGGAAATCGCCGATCCGGGCGATTTCCCGCGCGAAAAGATCGCGCAGATCGCGCGTCAGCCTGCGGGCGAGCCGGTTGAATCCGCCGGGCGGCTCGGGCGCGTCCTTCAGATAACGCGACATGGGAATGTCCTCCAGCACCGACAGCACGAAATGCGGGCGCCGCAAGGGGGCGCGATACCAGGGCTGGCCCTTGCCCAGCATGGATTCCGAGACGGTGATCACCACCGGCGTCAGCGCGAGGCCGCCGCGCAGGGCGATGTTGGCGAGGCCGCGCTTCATGGGGCTCAGCCTGCCGTCGTGCGAGACGCTGCGCGTGCCTTCGGGAAAAATGATCAGATTGTCGCCCGCGCGCGCGGAAGCGATGCAATCGTCGACGAGGCCGGGACCGCCGTTGTTGACGACGAATCCCGCGCTCGCCACCGGGCCGCGGGTGAAGAGATTGGATTCAAGGCTCGCCTTGACCACGCAGTTGGGCTGGCGCAGGAGTCCGATCAGGAAGACGACGTCGATCAGGGAAGGATGGTTGGCGACGATGAGCAGCCCGTTTCGGGCCAGCCGTTCCCGATGGCGCACTTCGTAACTGATGACGCCGCAGGAGGCCATGAGCCAGGTGAAGCCGCGCATTCCGCAATGGAGGATGCCGCGCACGTGGCGTTGCGTTCCGGGGAATCCCGCGCCCGCGAGCCGCGCGACGGGATGGACCAGAGCGAGGACGCTCAGGCCGAGCAGTCCGAAAACCCCGAAGCAAAAGCCCGTGGCGGCAATGCGGTATGGACGGTCCGGCGAGCCGCGCATCTTCAGGCCAGCTTCCGGCCGGCGCGGCACAAGGTCCAGCCGCCGCGCGGGGATAGCCGGATTGCGTCGTCCGAAGGGCATAGCAGAAAGGCGAGCAGGTCGAGCGGCGACGCAACGCGCCGGGTGGCCGGGGCGGCATGTTCCGCGTCTTTCGCGAGGCGGAATTCATCGCCCGCCGCCAGCTCCAGCACGAAAGCGTAATGATCCGTTCCGTCCTCCGGCGACGCGGCGAACGAGCGGTATTCCGTGGGCAGAGGCTCTTCGCAGAACAGCAGCCACAGTATCCCGGCGCCATCGGCAAGCTGGGCGGCGGCCTCCTGCAAACCCGCAAGCGCCCCTTCCTCGCCCGCCGCCAGCGCCGTGAGCGGCACACGCGCCTTTTTCGCCATCATGAACAAGCCGCCGATGGCATGATGCACGGACATGCCGAACTGCTGCGGGGAAACGCTTCCCTCACTGGCCAATTCTTTCTGTAGACCGAACGAACGTCCGATTTCCCCGAGACGGCTGCACATCACGATCGCCTGCCCGGTGTAGGGCAATTCCGGCCGGGTCAGCACATGCAGGGCGGCGCGTCCCATCCGGTCGGCGCGGCGGCGCAGGAGCGGAGGGAATTCCCCCAGCGCGGGCGGCGCGGTCTCGCGGCGTGCCGCCACGCCGCCGCGCGCCCACGTCAACCACGCCGCCGGTGCGGTCAGACCGGGTGTCCATGCCGACCAGCCGCGCAGGCTCATCCCCAGCGGCCCGGCGGCGCTCATTTCACGATGGCGGCCTGGCCTTTCAGGGCCGCTCCGGCGACCGCCGCGCCCGCGTGGCATTCAAATTTCGCGGGGTTGGCATATTCTTTCTTCTTGTAGTAACTCACGAGATTGATCACCGCGTTGGCGCCATTTTTCTTCGCGTTTTCCTGGAAGGCGATCAGCACGGAACGCAAGGCCCAGTTACAGGCCTCCTCATCCGTCTTGCCGAAGGCATTGGTCTTCCTGTTGGAGAGCGCTTCCTCGAAAGTCCTGGCGACCGCGCCGGGAACCTTCTGCCCCTTCAGATAAAAGCTGACCGTCCCGTCGAGCTGTCCGTCGGCGATCGCGGCTTGCACGACGCTCTGGAAGTCGAGATAGTGAGTCGTGTCACGCGCCACGCCCGTCACGGGAGTGGCAAGAAGAGCGGTTGCGGACAACGCGAACAGGCTTTTTCTCATCGAGACCCTCTCTTGAAATGTTTCGATTCACGCCCGTGACCGGGCGGCAACGACGTCTGGAAGGGCTTGCGCCTCTCCCGGACGAGATTATCCCCCTGAAGGGGGAGGTTTCCCGCCGGAGTTTGCTTTTGATGAACGAAATCAAACCGCGGAACCGCCCGGCAAGTTCCAGGCTCACGCAGGAAGTGGATTCTGCCAAAATGTCATGACGGGCACAAGGCAGGGGTTTCAGAGGACAGAGGTCAGAGGTCAGAGGTCAGAAGACAGAAGACAGTCTGGTTACGCGGCGCTTTGCGCCGCCAAATTTTTACTATCTTCTGTCCTCTCTGATTCACTGTCCTCTGGCTCGTGGCGCTGTCGCGCCGGATAAGGGAGGAAAAACGGGAGGAAAAACCCATCGGGAGGAAAAACCCATCGCTCGGTTTTTCCTCCCTCGCCCGGCGCGACAGCGCCGCAAGCCTCTCTGTCTTCTGTCCTCTCTAATTCACTGTCTTCTGACCCACCCGCATCAGCCGCGCCTTTTCCCGCTGCCAGTCCCGATCCTTCTCGGCGTCGCGTTTGTCGTGCTGCTTCTTGCCTCGGGCCAGGCCGATCTGCGCCTTGTCACGACCGCGCGGGTAGTGGAGATCGATCGGCACCAGGGTGAAACCGGCGCGTTCGACCTTGCCGATCAACTTTTCGATCTGCGCGGCGTGCAACAGGAGCTTGCGGGTACGCACCGGATCGGGTCTGACGTGCGTCGACGCCTGACTGAGCGGCGTGACGTGCATGCCGAAGATGAACGCCTCGCCGTCGCGCAGGATCACGTAGGATTCCTTGACGTGCGCCCGTCCGGCGCGGATGGCCTTGATCTCCCAGCCTTCCAGCGCGATGCCGGCCTCGAACTGCTCCTCGATGAAGTAATCGTGGAAGGCTTTCTTGTTGGTGACGATGCTCATGGCGGCGTTTCCGGCGGACGCCGGGCAGGAATGCTAGAATTCGGTCATTTTACAGTATGGGAAGGGCGCGACCGGCCATGTCAGGGGTCGAAAAATCGATATTGATCGAGTACTCGGCGCAACAGATGTTCGATCTGGTCGAAGACATCGAGAGCTACCCGCAGTTCCTGCCGTGGTGCGGCAAGACGCGGGTCGACTTTCGAGACGAGAAGCGCACGGTGGCTACGATGTACGCCAATTTCCACGGCGTCGAGGCCCATTTCACCACCGAGAACGCCAAGGAGCCGCCTTTCTGGATGACCATGAAGCTGGTCGACGGGCCGTTCCGGCATCTCGCGGGCGGGTGGCGCTTCAAACCGCTGGGAGAGCGTGCCTGCAAGGTCGAGTTTCATCTTTCCTACGAATTTTCAAATCGACTGTTCGAGCGGATCATCGGCCCGATGTTCAACCAGATCGCCGATACCTTCGTCGAGGCGTCCCTGGAACGCGCCCGTCAGATTTATGGAGCGCCGAATGGCTGATTCGATCACGGTCGAAGTGGTGTATGCGCTGGAGGACAGGCAGGAACTGGTGACGCTGACCCTGCCCGCCGGCGCGACGGCGCGCGAGGCCGTCGCGCGTTCGGGCCTGCTCGAAAAGTTTCCCGAAATCGATCTTGCAAAAAACAAGCTCGGCGTGTTCGCCAGACTGGTCCGGTCCGACGCGGCGCTGCGGGACGGCGACCGGGTGGAAATCTACCGGCCACTGATTGCCGACCCGAAGGAAGTGCGCAAGCGGCGCGTGGCCGAAGGCAAGGCGATGAAGAAGGGCGTCGGCGAACAGGAGAGCTGACGCGATCCGACCCACGTATTTTCCCGAAGCCACGTATTTTTCCGAAGGATTCCCGGTGCAATTCAAATTCAAGATTTCCGAAAATTCGCTGTTCTCCATCCTGATGCGTTCGAGCTGGTGGATCAGCTTCGCGGTCGCGGCCATTCTCCTGGTGATCGTCCAGTTCGTCGTTCCCGGGCGCTATCTGATGTCCGCCTCGTCGCTGGCGCTGCCGTTTCTGATCATTGGCGCCATCACCGGCTGGAAGCAATTCCGGCTTCCCGGCGCGGCCCGCATCGCGGCGACCGTCGAGGCCGTCAAGGCGATGCCCTGGCGGGAGTTCTCCGGGCGGGTGGAGCAGGCGTATTCGCGCGAGGGCTATGCCGTGACGCGCCTCACCGGAGCGGCGGATTTCAGGCTGGTCAAGATGGGCAAGACGACGCTGCTCTGCTGCAAGCGCTGGAAGGCGGCCAGCCACGGTCTGGAGCCGCTGCGCGAGCTGGAACGGCGGCGCGAGGCGGAGGAGGCGCATGACGCCCTCTACGTCGCGCTCGACGGCGTGACCGACAACGCCCGCGCGTTCATCGAAAAGCGCCGCGTCCGCCTGATCGAAGCGCAGGAATTGACCGGACTGCTGGGGGGCAGAGGACAGCGGTTTGAGAGGACAGAAGACAGAAAGACCGGGCGCCCGGCTTTCCGTCCTTCTCCCGGCGCGAAGCGCCCGAGCTAACCCGTCTTCTGTCTTCTTCGGCGCTTCCAGGGGGTTCCGGCAGCTTCCCATGACGATCCAATGGTTTCCCGGACACATGACGTCGGCGCGCAGAAAGGCGGCCGAGTCGATGGCGATCACCGACGTGGTCATCGAGGTGGTCGACGCGCGTCTGCCGGAAGCGAGTACCAACCCGCTGGTGCATGAACTGCGTCTGCAACGGCAGCGCCCGTGCCTGAAAGTGTTGAACAAGTCCGATCTGGCCGACCCCGTGAGCACGCGCGAATGGATCGCCTGGTACGATCGGCAGCCGGGCATCAGGGCGGTCGCCGTTTCGAGCAGGAACGCCGGCGAGGTGGCGCGTCTGCCCGGTCTGTGTCAGGAATTGGCGGCGCATCGCCACGGCAATACCAAGCCCTTGCGCATGATGATCATGGGCATCCCCAACGTCGGCAAATCCACGCTGATGAACACGCTGGTCGGACGCAGGATCGCCAAGGTCGGCGATGAGCCGGCGGTGACCAAGTCACAACAGAGCCACCAACTCAACGCGCGTCAGTGGATCACCGACACGCCGGGGCTGATGTGGCCGAAAATCGAGCACGACAGCGACGGTTACATGCTCGCCGCGAGCCACGCCATCGGCCGCAACGCCGTCATCGACGAAGAAGTGGCGATGTTCCTGGCGGAACTCCTGCTGGCGCGTTATCCAGAACGGCTGAACCAGCGTTATGGCCTGACGGTCGACGGCCTGGACGGCGCGGCCGTCGTCGAGCGTATCGCCCATCGCCGCGCCATGCGCCGGCGCGGCGGCGAGCCGGATCTGGAAAAGGCGTCGATGGCGCTCTTGCAGGACTACCGCGACGGCAAGCTCGGACGCATCAGCCTGGAAGCGCCGCAGACGCGACGGGCCATGCTGGCGGACGTGGAACGGGATGCGGGAGAAACGGCAAATTGAACGGGCGGCCCGATACGCGCCGGTTCACCGATCGCTGCCCTGTGTCTGTTCGGCCTGTGGCCGGACAAGAATTTCCTTGATCATCGGGACGGTGGCGTTCCAGACGTACCACCCGCCCCATCCCAGCAAAATGACCACGATCACGAACTGAACCAGCGAAACGACGATGTCCCGCTGCTGGCGGCTGATCTTGCGCCCCGGATCGGTGGCGCCGCATCCGGGGCAGGCGAGCGCCGACGTATCGACCTGGTGGCCGCAGGCGCGGCAAGGTACAAGCGGCATGAATGGCTCCTCTTGGCGAAGCGGAATTGTATCCGCGCTTTCGTCCCTTGTGTCAGCTTGCCGCCATACCGGATTCGACCGGGGAAGCGGTCGGTGAACCCGATCAGGCGCTGTTCCGTTGGCGGAGAACGGTCGCGCCGGCGCGGTATCGGCAGCTTCGGGCTTGGTCTTCCGGCCAGGCCGAAACGCGCGGGCCGCGATTTCAGAAGACAGGGGCTTGAGAAGACAGAAAACGGACAGACCGGGTGCCGGGTTTTCCGTCCGCTGTCTTCTGAACTTGAGTTATCCGCGACAAGAGGATAGGATGAGGGGCTTCACAGGGATTCCTCCGCCGCAAGACGAAATGAACCGCCGACATCTCAGCGCCCGACGCCCCGTGCTTGCGATCGCCTTCGTGATCGCGCTTCTGTTTCTCTGCTTCGGCGGATGCGGAAACGATGAGGAAAAACTGGCAGATACCGAACAGCCAATGGACGGCGATAGCGTCCATCACGCGACCGAACCGGCCCTGTTCGACGCCGTCATCGCGGGAAACCTCAACGAAATCAAGAAGATCATCGACGACGGCGCCGACGTCAACGTCAAGGACGCGCTGGACAGAACACCGCTGCACATCGCCGCCTTCTATGGCCGGATCAGAACCATCAGTCTGCTCGTCGCCAGCGGCGCCGACGTCAACGCCCGCGATCGTACCGCCATGCCTCCCCTGCACGCCGCGGTCATCTCCGGTGGACGAACGACGGTGCGATTGCTGTTGGACAAACAGGCCGACCTCCAGGCAAGGAACACGGGGGATCAGACCGCGCTGCATCTGGCCGCGGCAACGGGACAACCCAAGCTGACCAGATTCCTGATCGAGCGCGGCGCCGATCCGCAAGGGAAGGACCGGGACGGACGAACCCCGCTGTATTACGCCAGAAAGAACCACCACCCGCAGACGACAGCCGCGCTGGAACAAGCCATCAGGAAGACGGCCCCCGGCGCGGCGGCGAGATGATCGTCCCGGCAAGCCCTGGAAGTCGGCCGGGCAGAGCGGGCGCGGCGGAGAACGAAATCCCGGAGACCGCCTGATGGCGCGAGACGCGCCCGCCATTTCTCCCGCGATTGAAAATCAGCGCCCACGCGCCCAGCGCGCCGCCTCGCGCGGCAATGAACACGCGCGCGGACTGATCCACCTCCGGCGACACGGCAACATTCCTGCGCGCGGTATTCATCCTTTGGCCCTCCGGTGAAACAGGCCCGTCCTGTTTCCGTGGAATCGTCTCGAACCTCGCTTCACCCGAAAACGGATGCGGCGTAGACGAGCCGTCGCGCCACCGGAACCGGAAACGATCCGAGACTCGCGGCGGCGCGTTCGCGGTTCTATACTTGAGCCTTTCATCCTCTCCGGCCGAAACCCGCCATGCCCACTATCCCCGCGCCAAAAAAAGCCCCCTCCGAAGCCGCCGCCGCGCCCGAAACCGCCGCGCCCCTTCTTTCCTTCGACAGCCTCTGCGTCCAGGGCGGTTACGATCCCAAGGTGAGCGAACCGCGCATTCTGCCGATCATCCAGAGCACGACCTACAAATACGACGA
>JAITAJ010000071.1 GCA_031284185.1 Accumulibacter sp.
GGCAAGATTGATTTCGACCGGGTGATCGCCACGCCCGATTCGATGCGCGTGGTCGGACAACTGGGCCAGATTCTCGGTCCGCGCGGACTGATGCCGAATCCGAAAGTCGGCACGGTGACTCAGGATGTCGCCGGCGCGGTCAAGAATGCCAAGGCGGGTCAGGTGCAGTATCGGACGGACAAGGGCGGCATCGTGCACAGCACGATCGGGCGGGCGTCCTTTGAAGCGGAACAGCTGGAACAGAATCTCAGGGCCTTGATCGAAGCGCTGACCAAGGCCAAACCGGCCACTTCAAAGGGGCAATATCTGCGCCGGATCGCCGTTTCCAGCACCATGGGACCGGGCGTGCGCGTGGATTCCGCTTCGTTGTGACGGACAGGGTAAGCAAGTGAAGCCGGGTGAAACCGGCTTCGGAAGAGCTTTGGGCTGCCGGGGTTCCCGGCGGATCGTCAAAGACCGCAGGTGCCGTGAAGTGCAGTTGGCTGAACGGCCCAAGTGATTTCCAGCCTGCGCAGACGGTGCGCCCGAACAGGATTTTCGGCGTCGGAAGCGCCGATGTTCTTGAGAAAGGTCGCCGTGGGGCGGCGCGCCGATGGCGCGCCGTGTGATGAACGAGATGGAGAAAGGACCCATGGGTCTCAATCTTGATGAAAAAAAAGCCGTAGTGGCCGACATTTCGGCACAGGTGGCCGGCGCGCAGACGATCGTCATAGCCGAGTACAAGGGGATCGGTGTGGCTCAGCTCACCCGGCTCCGCGCTCAGGCGCGCAAGTCGGGCGTCTACCTGCGTGTGCTGAAAAATACGCTGACGCGCCGGGCCGTTTCCGGTAGTCCCTTCGAGGGATTGGCCGCGCACATGTCGGGGCCGTTGATTTATGGCATTTCCCAGGATCCGGTGGCCGCCGCGAAGGTGCTCAGCGACTTCGCCAAGACCAACGACAAAATGGTTCTGAGAGCGGGCTGTCACGCGGGCAAGGTGATCGACAAGGCGGGCGTGCAGGAGCTGGCGGCGATCCCGAGCCGCGAGGAACTGTTGTCCAGGCTGCTGGGCGTGATGAAGGCGCCGGTGACTGGCTTCGCCGTTGCCCTGGGCGCGCTGGCCAAGCAACGCGAAGAAACCGTCACGTGAGGCGAGATACCGTCATCGACGGGTCGACCTCCCATTCCGAAATTCTGATTTTAGGAGCAAGCAATCATGGCAATCAGCAAAGAAGACATCCTGGAAGCCGTTGGCAACATGACGGTGATGGATTTGAACGATCTGGTCAAGGCGTTTGAAGAAAAATTCGGCGTTTCCGCCGCCGCGATGGCCGTGGCCGGTCCGGCCGCCGGCGCGGCGGCTGCGGCGCCCGTCGAGGAGCAAACCGAATTCACGGTCGTTCTGACGTCTTTCGGCGAGAAGAAAGTGGACGTCATCAAGGTCGTCCGCGCGGCGACGGGGCTGGGACTGAAAGAAGCCAAGGATCTCGTCGACGGCGCTCCGAAGCCCGTCAAGGAAGGAATTGCCAAGGCCGATGCCGAAGCGCTCAAGAAACAGCTTGAGGACGCGGGCGCCAAGGTCGAAGTCAAATAACTCCGCTTTCGCGCGTGGGCTGGCTGCTTTCGGGCAGCCGGCCTTTCGTGTTTCCCGGAAATCGTAAAAATTGGCTTTCGTCACATGGCGGTGAAATGCGTGGCGCATGGACGCAAGCACGTGCGGCGGCAGAAAATGCCGTCCGGTTTTTCGTTTGTCCGTTGCTCCGGGGTTGGCAGACCCGGGGTGAATACGCTGGTGAATCATGCCTTGTGAGCTCAGAGCGACCATGACCTATTCCTACACCGAGAAAAAACGTATCCGCAAAAGTTTCGCCAAGCGTGCTCGTGTGCTTGACGTTCCGTTCTTGCTGGCAACACAACTGGAATCCTTTACTTCCTTCCTTCAGGCGGCGGTTCCATCCGCGCAACGGAAGATCCAGGGCCTTCAGGCGGCCTTTACCTCGATTTTTCCCATCGTCAGTCACAGCGGCAACGCGCGCCTCGAGTTCGTCAGCTACACGCTCACCGACCCCGCGTTCGACGTCAAGGAGTGTCAGCAGCGCGGCCTGACCTTCGCATCGGCGCTGCGCGCCAAGGTTCGTCTGGTCATCCTCGACCGGGAATCGCCGGACACCATCAAGGAAGTCAAGGAGCAGGAAGTGTACATGGGCGAGATTCCGCTCATGACGGCCACCGGCTCGTTCGTCATCAACGGTACGGAGCGCGTCATCGTATCGCAGCTACACCGCTCCCCGGGGGTGTTCTTCGAGCATGACCGCGGCAAGACGCACAGTTCGGGCAAGCTCCTGTTTTCCGCGCGGGTGATCCCCTATCGCGGTTCATGGCTGGACTTCGAGTTCGATCCGAAGGACATCCTGTTCTTCCGCGTCGACCGCCGCCGCAAGATGCCGGTCACGACCTTGCTCAAGGCCATCGGGCTGACGCCGGAACAGATTCTGCGCGAGTTTTTCGAGTTCGATACTTTTGAAATCAACAAGAAAAAAGTGATCGAGTTCCATTTGGTGCCCGAGCGTCTGCGTGGAGAAATGGCGCGTTTCGATTTTTGCGACGCCAACGGAAAAGTGATCGTGGCCAAGGACAAGCGGATCACGGCCAGGCACATACGCGAACTCGACGCGGCGGGCGTCAGAAAGATTCCGGTGCTCGAAGATTTCGTCATTGGCCGTGTCGTGGCGCAGAACGTCGTGGACAAGGACACGGGCGAGATCATCGCCAACGCCAATGAGGAAATCACCGAGAACCTGCTGGCCAAACTGGTCGAAGTCGGTGTCGATACCTTGCGGACGCTGTACATCAACGATCTGGACTGCGGTGGATTCATTTCGCAGACCCTGCGCATGGACGAAACCGCTTCCAGGCAGGCCGCGCGCATCGCCATCTATCGAATGATGCGTCCCGGCGAGCCTCCGACCGAGGAAGCCGTGGAAATCCTGTTCAACGGCCTGTTCTACTCGGATGAGCGCTATGACCTGTCGACGGTCGGCAGGATGAAATTCAACCGCAGGGTGGCGCGCGAGGACGTGGTCGAACACAAGGTCATGGTCAAGCACGCGCCGGCCAAGCGTGACGCCATCGTGAACGCCATCGTCAAGGCCGTCGGCGGGGACGCGGAAGTGGTCGATTTCCTGTTGAGCGAGCTGAAATACGGCATACGCGCCGTCGCGGAGAATCTGAGCGAAACCGAGGCCACCGCGCTGCTGGAGAAACTTCGCAGTCTCGGCGTCGCCGGCGAGGCGCGCGAGCAATTGACCTTGTCGCCCCGCGACATCGTCGAAGTCATCAAGATTCTCGTCGATCTGCGCAACGGACACGGTGAAGTCGACGACATCGACCATTTGGGCAACCGGCGTGTCCGTTCCGTCGGGGAGTTGGCCGAAAACCAGTTCCGCGCGGGGCTGGTGCGTGTCGAGCGCGCGGTCAAGGAGCGCTTGTCGCAGGCCGAGGCGGACAACCTGATGCCGCACGACCTGATCAACGCCAAGCCGATTTCCGCCGCGGTCAAGGAATTTTTCGGTTCGAGCCAGCTCTCGCAGTTCATGGATCAGACCAATCCGCTTTCGGAAATCACGCACAAGCGCCGGGTTTCCGCGCTCGGTCCGGGCGGCCTCACGCGCGAGCGCGCCGGCTTTGAAGTGCGTGACGTGCATCCGACGCACTATGGCCGCGTCTGCCCGATCGAGACGCCGGAAGGCCCGAACATCGGCCTGATCAACTCGCTGGCCCTGTATGCCCGCACCAACGCGTACGGTTTCCTGGAGACCGCCTACCGCAAGGTGATCGATGGAAAAGTGACCGACCAGATCGAGTATCTGTCCGCCATCGAGGAAGGAAACTACATCGTTGCCCAGGCCAACGCCGCCCTGGGCGCGGACGGCGAACTGCTCGACGAATTGGTGACCTGCCGCGAAAAGGGCGAAACCATCCTGGCAGAGCCGCAGCGTGTCAATTATATGGACGTCGCGCCCGGCCAGATCGTTTCGGTGGCGGCTTCGCTGATTCCGTTCCTGGAGCACGACGATGCGAACCGGGCGCTGATGGGGGCCAACATGCAGCGTCAGGCCGTTCCCTGCCTGCGCCCGGAGAAGCCCGTCGTGGGTACCGGCATCGAGCGCACGGTGGCCGTCGACTCGGGCACCGCGGTGCAGGCCCTGCGCGGCGGCCAGGTCGACTACGTCGACGCCTCGCGCATCGTGGTTCGCGTCAACGACGAGGAAACGGTTCCGGGCGAGGTGGGTGTCGACATCTACAATCTGGTGAAATACACCCGCTCCAACCAGAACACCAACATCAACCAGCGTCCGCTGGTGGCCGTGGGCGACCTCATCGCCAAGGGCGACGTGGTGGCCGACGGCGCGTCGACCGACAAGGGGGAACTGGCGCTCGGCCAGAACATGCTGATCGCGTTCATGCCCTGGAACGGCTACAACTTCGAGGACTCGATCCTGATTTCCGAACGGGTCGTCGCCGAAGATCGCTTCACTTCGATCCACATCGAGGAATTGACCGTCGTGGCGCGCGACACCAAACTGGGGCCCGAGGAAATCACTCGCGACATCGCGTCGCTGGGCGAGGCGCAGCTCTCGCGGCTCGACGAGTCGGGCATCGTCTATATCGGCGCCGAGGTCGACACCGGCGACGTGCTGGTCGGCAAGGTGACGCCCAAGGGCGAAACCCAACTGACTCCCGAAGAGAAGCTGTTGCGCGCGATTTTCGGCGAGAAGGCTTCCGACGTGAAGGATACCTCCCTGCGCGTCCCGTCGGGCATCGCCGGGACGGTCATCGACGTACAGGTATTCACCCGCGAGGGCATCGAGCGCGACAAGCGCGCGCAATCGATCATCGACGACCATCTGCGCGGCTACAAGCTCGATCTGGCCGACCAGTTGCGTATCGTCGAACGCGACGCCTTCGCCCGTGTCGAGCGTCTGATCCTGGGCAAGAGCGCCAACGGCGGCCCGAAGCGTCTGCCCAAGGGTTCCGAGCTTACCCGCGCGTATCTCGACGGAATCGACCCGCACCACTGGTTCGACATCCGCATGGCCGACGAGGACGTGGCGCATCAGCTCGAATCCCTGCGCGAGAGTCTGGAGCAGACGCGCAAGGACTTCGACGTGGCCTTCGAGGAAAAGCGCAAGAAACTGACGCAGGGCGACGAACTGCCGCCGGGCGTGCAGAAGATGGTCAAGGTTTACGTCGCCGTCAAGCGCCGTCTCCAGTCGGGCGACAAGATGGCCGGTCGTCACGGAAACAAGGGGGTCGTCTCGCGCATCATTCCGGTGGAGGACATGCCGTACATGGCCGACGGGCGGCCGGTCGACATCGTGCTGAACCCGCTGGGCGTTCCGTCGCGGATGAACGTCGGCCAGGTGCTGGAAGTGCATCTCGGGCTGGCGGCCAAGGGCCTGGGCTTCAAGATCGGCGAAATGCTCCGCCGTCAGGCCAATGCCAAGGAGCTGCGCGAATTTCTCGGCAAGGTTTACAACAGCAATGGCCGACCGGAAAACCTCGACGAACTCAACGACCCGGAGATCGCCGAAATGGCCAGGAACCTGGAGGCGGGCGTGCCGTTTGCCACGCCGGTGTTCGACGGCGCCCACGAGGCGGAAATCAAGGAAATGCTGCGTCTGGCGGAAATGCCCGAATCCGGTCAGATGACCCTGTACGACGGTCGCACCGGCGAGGCTTTCGAGCGTCCGGTGACGGTGGGATACATGCACATGCTCAAACTGCACCACCTGGTCGACGACAAGATGCACGCGCGTTCGACGGGGCCCTACTCGCTGGTGACGCAGCAGCCCTTGGGCGGCAAGGCGCAATTCGGCGGGCAGCGTTTTGGCGAGATGGAAGTCTGGGCGCTCGAAGCCTATGGCGCGTCCTATGTCCTGCAAGAGATGCTGACGGTCAAATCGGACGACGTGAACGGCCGAACCAAGGTATACGAAAACATCGTCAAGGGCGATCACAAGATCGACGCCGGCATGCCGGAGTCGTTCAACGTGCTGGTCAAGGAAATCCGTTCCCTGGCGATCGACATCGACCTCGAACGCTATTGAGCGGCGAACGAAACGGTGACAGCGGCCCGGGCGGCTGGCCCGGGCCTGAAGAAATTGGGTTCTGCCCGAACGGAGCATACGTATGAAAGCACTGCTTGATTTGTTTAAACAGGTGACGCAGGAAGAACAGTTCGACGCGATCACCATCGGCGTGGCCTCGCCGGACAAGATCCGCTCATGGTCCTATGGCGAAGTGAAGAAACCGGAAACGATCAATTACCGCACCTTCAAGCCGGAACGCGACGGCCTGTTCTGCGCCAAGATTTTCGGGCCGATCAAGGATTACGAATGCTTGTGCGGAAAATACAAGCGGCTCAAGCACCGTGGCGTGATCTGTGAAAAATGCGGCGTCGAAGTGACGCTCTCGAAGGTGCGCCGCGAGCGCATGGCGCACATCGAACTGGCCTCGCCGGTGGCGCACATCTGGTTTCTCAAGAGTCTGCCGAGCCGGCTCGGCATGGTGTTGGACATGACCCTGCGCGACATCGAGCGGGTGCTCTATTTCGAGGCTTTCGTCGTCTGCGACCCCGGCATGACGCCGCTGACCCGCGGGCAATTATTGACCGAGGACGATTATCTGTCCAAGGTGGAAGAGTATGGCGACGATTTCCAGGCGGCGATGGGCGCGGAAGGCATCCGCGAATTGCTGCGCGCGATCGATCTCAACAGCGAGGTCGAGCGGCTGCGTTCGGAACTGGAAACGACCTCGTCGGAAACGAAGAGCAAGAAATTCTCCAAGCGCCTGAAAATCCTCGAAGGATTCCAGAAATCGGGCATCAAGCCGGAATGGATGGTTCTCGAAGTGCTGCCGGTATTGCCGCCGGATTTGCGTCCGCTGGTGCCGCTCGACGGGGGCCGTTTCGCAACCTCCGACCTGAATGATCTGTACCGTCGCGTGATCAACCGCAACAACCGCCTGAAACGCCTGCTGGAACTCAAGGCGCCGGAAATCATCGTGCGCAATGAAAAGCGCATGTTGCAGGAAGCGGTCGACTCGCTGCTGGACAATGGCCGCCGAGGCAAGGCGATGACCGGTGCCAACAAGCGCCCGCTGAAATCCCTGGCCGACATGATCAAGGGCAAGGGCGGGCGTTTCCGCCAGAACCTCTTGGGTAAACGCGTCGACTATTCCGGGCGTTCGGTCATCGTCGTCGGTCCCCAGCTCAAGCTGCATCAATGCGGCCTGCCCAAGCTGATGGCCCTCGAGCTGTTCAAGCCGTTCATCTTCAATCGCCTGGAAATCATGGGGCTGGCGACCACGATCAAACAGGCCAAGAAGATGGTCGAGATGCAGGAGCCCGTGGTCTGGGACATTCTCGAAGAAGTCATCCGCGAGCATCCGATCATGCTCAACCGGGCGCCGACGCTGCACCGGCTGGGCATTCAGGCTTTCGAGCCGACGCTGATCGAAGGCAAGGCGATCCAGCTGCATCCGCTGGTCTGCGCCGCCTTCAACGCCGACTTCGACGGCGACCAGATGGCGGTCCACGTGCCGCTGTCGCTGGAAGCGCAGATGGAGGCGCGCACCCTGATGCTGGCCTCGAACAACGTCCTTTCTCCGGCCAACGGCGACCCGATCATCGTGCCCTCGCAGGACATCGTTCTGGGCCTCTATTACGCCACGCGCGAACGCACCAACGGCAAGGGCGAGGGGATGGCCTTCACCGACCTGGCCGAAATCAGCCGCGCCCTGGCGGCCGACGTGCTCGAACTGCATTCCAGGATCTCGGTGCGCATTCGTGAGTATGTGAAGAACGACGACGGCGGCTGGGAGGAAAAACTGACGCGCTATCAGACCACGGCGGGCCGCGCCCTGCTGTCGGAAATCCTGCCGAAGGGACTGCCGTTTTCCGTGATCGACAAGCCGCTCAAGAAGAAGGAAATTTCCAGACTGATCAATGCCTCTTTCCGCCGTTGCGGGCTGAAGGAGACGGTGGTCTTTGCCGACAAGCTGATGCAGAACGGTTACCGCCTGGCGACGAAGGCGGGCATTTCCATCTGTTCGGATGACATGCTGGTGCCGGGACAGAAGAGTGAAATCATCACCGCCGCGGAAAAAGAGGTCAAGGAGATCGAGAACCAATATACCAACGGTCTCGTGACCAACGGCGAACGCTACAACAAGGTGGTCGACATCTGGGGGCGTACCGGCGATCAGGTCGCCAAGGTGATGATGGAGCAGCTCGGCCATGAGCAAGTCGTCGACCGTCGCGGCGATACGGTCAAGCAGGAGTCGTTCAATTCCATCTACATGATGGCCGACTCCGGCGCGCGCGGTTCCGCCGCCCAGATTCGCCAGCTCGCCGGTATGCGGGGATTGATGGCCAAGCCGGACGGCTCGATCATCGAGACGCCGATCACGACCAACTTCCGTGAAGGGCTGAACGTTCTGCAATACTTCATTTCGACGCACGGCGCGCGCAAGGGGCTGGCGGACACGGCCCTGAAAACGGCCAATTCGGGATACCTGACCCGCCGCCTGGTGGACGTGACCCAGGACCTGGTGGTCACCGAGGAAGATTGCGGCACGTCGAACGGCGTGACGATGAAGGCGCTGATCGAAGGCGGTGAAGTCATCGAGCCTCTGCGAGAACGCATTCTCGGTCGCGTCAACGTCAATGACGTGATCCATCCTGAAACCGACGAGACGGTGATCGAAGCGGGCACCCTGATCAACGAGGACTTGTGCGACCTCGTGGACCAGCTCGGGATCGACGAAGTGAAGGTGCGCACGCCGCTCACCTGCGAGACCCGCTACGGACTCTGCGCCAAGTGTTATGGCCGCGACCTCGGCCGCGGCTCGCTGGTCAACGTCGGCGAGGCGGTGGGGGTGATCGCGGCGCAGTCGATCGGCGAGCCGGGAACGCAGCTCACCATGCGCACCTTCCACGTCGGCGGCGCCGCCTCGCGCGCCGCCGTGGCGAGCCACGTCGAGACCAAGAGCGCCGGCGTCGTGCGCTTCACGGCTTCGATGCGCTACGTGACCAGCGCCAAGGGCGAGAAGATCGTCATCACCCGTTCCGGCGAGGTGCTCGTTACCGACGACAATGGCCGTGAGCGCGAGAAGCACAAGGTGCCTTACGGATCGACGCTGCAAGTGACCGACGGCCAGCCGGTCAAGGCCGGAACCAAACTGGCGACCTGGGATCCGCACACCCGGCCGATCATTGCCGAGTATTCGGGACAGGTGAAATTCGAGAACGTCGAAGAGGGGGTGACCGTCGCCAAGCAGATCGACGAAGTCACGGGCCTGTCGACCCTGGTCGTGATCGACCCGAAGCGCGGCGGCAGGGCGCAGACCAAGGGGCTGCGGCCACAGGTCAGGCTGTTCGACGCCAACGGCGAAGAGGTTCGCATGCATGGCGGCGACCACCCGGTGACGATCACCTTCCAGGTCGGCGCGATCATCACCGTGCTCGACGGGCAGGAGATTTCGGTCGGCGACGTGCTGGCGCGTCTGCCGCAGGAATCCGCGAAGACCCGCGACATCACCGGGGGTTTGCCGCGCGTCGCCGAATTGTTCGAGGCGCGCACGCCGAAGGATGCCGGCATGTTGGCGGAATTCACCGGCACCGTTTCCTTCGGCAAGGATACCAAGGGCAAGCAGCGGCTGGTGATCACCGACCTCGAAGGCATCACCCACGAATACCTGATTCCGAAGGATAAGCACGTTCTGGTGCACGATGGACAAGTGGTCAACAAGGGCGAAATGATCGTCGACGGCGCGCCCGATCCGCATGACATTCTGCGTCTGCAAGGCGCGGAAGCGCTGGCGATTTACGTCACGGACGAGGTTCAGGACGTCTACCGGCTGCAAGGCGTCAAGATCAATGACAAGCACATCGAGGTCATCGTCCGCCAGATGTTGCGCCGCGTCATCGTGGTCGATCCGGGCGACACCAAGTTCATTCGCGGCGAACAGGTCGAAAAGGCGCACCTGCTCGACGAGAACGACCGGGCCGTCGCGGGCGGAAAACTGCCGGCGACGTTCGAGCCGATTCTGCTCGGCATCACCAAGGCGTCGCTGTCCACCGACTCGTTCATCTCGGCGGCATCGTTCCAGGAAACCACCCGGGTGTTGACCGAAGCGGCGATCATGGGCAAGCGTGACGAACTGCGCGGACTCAAGGAGAACGTCATCGTCGGACGCCTGATTCCGGCGGGGACCGGCCTGGCGTATCATCGCATGCGCAAGGAAAACACCATTGGAGCCGGCCTGGCGACCGATCACGGAAGCAGCGACGCTTCTTCCCCCGTGCCCGAGGAAGTGCCGGCGAGCGGCGGAGAAAGTGATGCCGCGGCTTGACTTGAGTCCTGTTTGGCCATAGAATCGTCGGTCTTTTTCAGCCAAGGCGGGTGTTCGTCGCGTTGATTTTTTTTGCAGGAACCGGAGTTCAAGGAAAATATGCCAACCATCAACCAGCTTGTTCGTAAGCCCCGCGAAGCGGTGCGCGCCAAGAGCAAAGTTCCCGCTCTGGAAAATTGCCCGCAGAAACGCGGCGTCTGTACCCGTGTCTATACCACCACGCCGAAAAAGCCGAACTCGGCCTTGCGCAAGGTATGCAAGGTGCGCCTGACCAATAGTTTCGAGGTCATCTCGTACATCGGCGGCGAAGGGCACAACCTTCAGGAACACTCGGTGGTGCTGATCCGCGGCGGCCGGGTGAAGGACCTGCCCGGCGTGCGTTACCACACCGTGCGTGGCTCGCTTGATACGCAGGGCGTCAAGGATCGCAAGCAGGGCCGTTCGAAATACGGTACGAAGCGTCCGAAGGCGGCCTGATCGCCGCTTGAGTAAGTGACCGCCCGATGGGCGGTTGGACGGGCCTGGAATGCGCCGGGCCTGTGACTGAATCCTCACTTGAAAGGTTGTTCATTCATGCCACGCCGCCGCGAAGTTCCGAAGCGCGATATTCTCCCGGATCCGAAATTCGGCAATATCGACGTATCCAAGTTCATCAACACCCTCATGATGAGCGGCAAGAAGTCCGTTGCCGAGCGCATCGTGTATGGCGCGTTCGACATCATCGCCGGCAAGGACGGCAAGGTTCCGCTCGACGTTTTCACCCAGGCGATGAACAACGTCAAACCGCTCGTCGAGGTCAAGAGTCGTCGTGTCGGCGGCGCCAATTACCAGGTTCCGGTCGAGGTTCGTCCGAGCCGCCGCATGGCGCTGGCCATGCGCTGGCTGCGCGAGTCGGCGCGCAAGCGTTCCGAGAAATCGATGGATCAGCGCCTGGCCGCGGAGATGCTCGACGCGGCGGAAAACCGGGGCGCCGCGGTCAAGAAGCGCGATGAAGTCCATCGCATGGCGGATGCCAACAAGGCATTCGCCCATTTCCGTTTCTGACGCTTGCAATGACCGGCGGCGGATATCGTCGCCGGTAAATGTTCTTTATCAATGAAAGTTTATCGACGTGGCACGTAAAACTCCCATCGAGCGCTACCGCAACATTGGCATCAGCGCTCACATTGACGCCGGCAAGACGACGACGACCGAGCGTATTCTTTACTACACCGGGGTCAACCACAAGATCGGCGAGGTTCATGACGGCGCGGCCACGATGGACTGGATGGCGCAGGAACAAGAGCGCGGCATTACCATCACGTCGGCGGCGACGACCTGCTTCTGGAAGGGCATGGACATGCAGTTTCCAGAGCATCGTTTCAATATCATCGATACGCCCGGACACGTGGATTTCACCATCGAGGTCGAGCGTTCCATGCGCGTGCTCGATGGCGCGTGCATGGTCTATTGCGCGGTTGGCGGCGTGCAGCCGCAATCGGAGACCGTCTGGAGGCAGGCCAACAAATACGGCGTTCCGCGTCTGGCCTTCGTGAACAAGATGGACCGCCAGGGGGCCGATTTCTTCAAGGTCATCGACCAGATGCAGACGCGCCTGAAGGGAACGCCGGTTCCCATCGTCATTCCGATTGGGCGGGAGGAGAAGTTTTCCGGCGTCGTCGATCTGATCAAGATGAAAGCCATCACCTGGGATGAGGCTTCGCAGGGGATGAAGTTCGAATATCGGGAGATTCCGGCGGATTTGCTGGGCCTTGCCGAAGAATGGCGATCCAGGATGCTCGAATCGGCCGCCGAGGCGAGCGACGAGTTGATGGAGAAGTATCTGGAGTCCGGCAGTCTTTCCGAAGCGGACGTCATCGAGGGATTGCGGACGCGGACCATCGCCTGTGAAATCCAGCCGGTATTGTGCGGGTCGGCGTTCAAGAACAAGGGCGTCCAGCGGATGCTGGACGCGGTCATCGAACTTCTGCCGTCGCCGGTCGACATCGCGGCGGTCGAGGGCGAAAACGAGCGCGGTGGAATGGAATCGCGCGAAGCCTCCGATTCCGCCAGATTCTCGGCCCTGGCCTTCAAGCTGATGACCGACCCGTATGTCGGCCAGTTGACCTTCATCCGTGTTTATTCCGGGACGCTGCAATCGGGCGACACCATCTACAACCCGGTCAAGGGGCGCAAGGAACGGATCGGGCGCCTGTTGCAGATGCATGCCAACAACCGGGAAGAAATCAAGGAAGTGCTCGCGGGCGACATTGCCGCGTGTGTCGGCCTGAAAGAGGTGACGACCGGGGAAACCCTGTGCGACCCGGCCTCGGTGATCACGCTCGAACGCATGGAGTTCCCCGAGCCGGTCATTCATATCGCGGTCGAACCAAAGACCAAGAGCGATCAGGAAAAGATGGGCATCGCCCTGGGCCGCCTGGCGCAGGAGGATCCCTCCTTCCGCGTGCGCGGCGACGAAGAATCCGGTCAGACCATCATTTCCGGCATGGGCGAGCTGCACCTCGAAATCATCGTCGACCGCATGAAGCGCGAATTCGGCGTCGATGCCAACGTCGGCGCGCCGCAGGTAGCCTATCGGGAATGTATCAAAAAGGTCGTCGAGCAAGAAGGAAAATTCGTCAAGCAGTCCGGTGGCCGCGGCCAGTACGGCCATGTGTGGATCCGGCTTGAGCCGAATGCCGCCGGCAAGGGCTACGAATTCGTCGACGCGA